>CAITGN010000207.1:0-9798 GCA_903891965.1 uncultured Bacteroidota bacterium | reverse complement strand
ATTATACTCATTTTTTAAAAAAAAAATAATAAAGGTAAACCAAGCATACTGTAAAGCTAAGGAATCGCGTAAAACATTTAATATAGAATATTGAAATACACCTACTACTATATATACAAACGAGATTAAAATAAATATTCCAATTAAAATTTGTTTACTATCTAAGGCTATTTCAAAAATTTTTCTATTGATAAATAGAATAAAAATACCAGTTACTAATAAAATTTCTGCCATATACGAATATGCCACTCCATTATTAAAAAAAACATAAAGAAGTAATACTAAAAAATATAATTTTATATAAGCTCTATTTAACAACTGCATGTAATAAATATTTTATTGACATTTGGAATTGATTGTTATACTTGTCTGAATATATTGATGGTACATCATAAGCCGAACCATCTTCAATTCTAATCCACCTGTAATTTAAGGCATGGGTATTGGTAAAGCTTGCAGAAAGTAATATGTTTTTTATTGGCATTAATTGCAATTCTAAGCGTTGAGTTAAATCAACCCAATATCTATTATAATAACCATATCCATTTGCAGCATAGGGGTTATAAGAAACAGAGTAATAAAAGTCATTATTAAAAACTGTTCTTTCTACAAAAACACCTATTTTATTATACCCCTTATTCCAACTCAAACTAATACTTTGGTTATTAGAGCCTGGCCCTATGGGAGACCCCATCAATTGTCCATTATTAGACCACCCTTGTTGAACAATAGTACTTAAATACCAACTATTCGGCTTACCGCCTGCAAATGGGAAACCCTCATATAAAATATCTCTTGAATTTGTTAATTGCAATTGGGTAAATTCTACATTTAATCTTAAATAAGAATCAAATAATTTTAAAGGTACTAATTTGGTAGCACCGAATACAAAACCAGGTCTCATTCTTTCTTTGAAAAATTTCCAAGGCCAAGGGGCTTCATCAGGCATACCCATTTCTCCATAAAATTCTGCATGTTCTTCTGGCATAGCGAATCTAAAGAACATTGAACCAATTTCTTGTTTTGCTAAATCTTTACTAAAAAAATTAACGGTTTTGCCTAATGCATTAGTAGCATGTCTGTAAAACTGTCTAGAATATGCATAACCTATATAGAAATTGGGTATCCATTTAGGTTGATAGTTAATAGTAATGCCATCGATTTCTCTTTCATCTAAATTTTTAAATACTTTACACGGCCTACATATATTTAAAAGTTCTTGGTCTATTTCAGTGTACTTAGTTGTATCTAATCTCCCAACAACTCCAGCTAGTTCAAAACTTCCTATATAAGTTTTAATTGGTTCTACGGTTTTCAAATAGTAATGTTTGAAGCCAGCTGCATTATTGGTAAATACTAAACTATTCCTTTTGCCTGGACCCCACCAAATATTTTCATTTGAAAGCCCTGCTGCTATATATTTAAATTTTATGCCTGCTCTAGATTGCCCTAATGTGGTTTCTTCAATTCTATCATATCCAAATTGTCTAAAATTATCAATATTATTAGCCACCATCCCAAAATACTTAAACATAAAATTACCATCTCCTGTATTACCAGCATAATACTCCTGTGTTAAATTTTGTACAGTAAGTTTTTCAGGCTGGTAATTAATATCAAAAATTAGTAGTTTTAAATTCACACCATAACTATATCTTTCCTGCCAGCCTCTAGCAGGATACATATTACCATCATTAAAACTTATTGGTTGTAAAGAATTATTTTGTTGGTCAAAACTAAAATTGACAGACTGAATAATATCCTTAGTAGTTCCCTTTAATTTACTCTGTAAATATTGAAACGAACTGGTAGATCTTATTAAAAATGAATTAGTAATGGCACCATTACTATCATTTGATAACTGTTTTGTTCTTTGATAATCCATTAAATGAATATCATCATAAAAACTATTCTGCGCATTACTAATTAAATAGCAAAAAAATAGAATAGAAAAAAGTATAAACTTTTTAATTACCATAAATAAATAGTATTTAAAAACACATATATATTGGAAACATTATTATTATTCTGCCATAAGTAATTCTTTGAATTCACCCATTCTATATTTAAATTAAATAAAAAGTGGTTGTACTTTTGCTTTAATTGAATGCCATAGGCATAATCATCCCAATAGGGTGCACCACCATCATAGGCTAAAACATTTGTTACACCTATTGGGTTATTTGCAATATGTTGAAATTTGATCCCATATTTATTCCAGCCATTATTTATGCTTATAGCAAAAGTTTGAACATCATTGCCCCAACCAGAACCCGCTCCCAAGATTTGATTTTCATTAATAAAGCCTCCATTTTGATGTACATACCAATTACCAGCATTTCTTTGTAAATAAGATGGTTTTTGAGACATATTGGTAGCCTCAGCTTCAAAATTTAAATAGATTTTTTCAGTTAGGTATTGAATTTTTTTTAAGCCATAAATGGAAGCTGCGGAGTGTGACATATCCAATATTAAATCTCTTGAATTTGAACTGCCATCATTCCAGCCATATTCAAAATAAACTTCGGCATGTTCTTTTGGGAAAACATATTTTGCGGAACCACTCAAAACTTGGTCAATAGGAAGTGCATTATCCTGATAATCGTTTCTGAATAGAGGTTTTAAGGCCAATAAATAATAATCATTTAATTTACTACTAGGCTTCTCTTGGGTAGGAATAGTGAAAGCCCTATTAGCAGTAAGATAGAAATTTTTAAAAAATATAGGGCTATAAGAAACAGATAAAAGACTTAAGTAATTTGTGTGATCGGTATTGCCACTTAGTTTTAAATTTGCATTTTCAAAATTTTGTCCTTTATTATATCCTAATGTACCGCCAATCACATTTAATTGAAAACTACCCAAAGGCGTTTTTAAAGCCCTATTTGTTCCAATACTAAAATGATTAAACCCTGCTGCATTATTGCTCATTAATAAAGAACTATACCTACCAGGACCTAACCATAAATTTTCTGTGCTTACTCCTACACTTAATGGGCCAAAATCTATTCTTAAACTTGATTGTCCTAAGGTTAATTTACTTAAAGCAGAAGTTCGCTGTCCCCAGTCATCACTTGTTTCATAAGGGTCTGACGCTGTTTTAAAATATTCTGGCCTTAAGGTTAAATGAATATTACCCCAACGCATGTATACGCCACCACTTCCAACAAATTGGTAACCTTTGGAAAAACTTAATGGGCCATCGTTCCAACCATAGGGGTGATGTGAATTATATTTTTGTAAAAAATTTATAGGAAGTAATTGAATATCGGAATGTTTTCTTTCTAATAAATGGCCATGGTTTTCAAATTCAGGGTCAATCATAGCAAGTAAACTATCGTAACCTAATTTAGGTGTAAGTATATAAGGGCGAATTGTTAGTGACTGCTCGGGTTGTAATTTGCCTAGTAATTGTAAATCACGAATATTATCATCAAAGTCATAATAACCCACAGCCATGGGCAGGAGTAATTTATTTTTTGTACCTGTATTGGGTGTAGGTAGAAAGTTTTGATACCATTTTGTAAAATTAGAAATGGGTTTTAGGGTATCTACCTGTTGTTCTTGTGCCTGCGACTTTATACAGAATAAACTGCCTGCTATTACCATATAAATGGGTAAAAAATAAGCAATTGTTTTTTGTACTGTTCTCACTGTTCAAAGATAAATATTAATAAGCAAAATTGATGCTTTACCTACTTAAGATTTGCCTTATAATTTGATATCTTTGAACCTTAAAAGGTTTAAACATTCATGAAAATTTCAGTAGCATTTATTGTATACAATGGCGCTAGGTATTTGCGCATACAGCTAGATTCTATACTAGCTCAAACACATAAAGTGGATGAAATTATAGTATGCGATGATGCATCTTCAGATAATACCAAGGAAATACTAGAAGAATATAAAAACAAACATCCCAAATTGTTTTTTATTCATTACAACACCCAAAACCTAGGACCTACAAAAAATATTGAAAAAGCTATTCAGGCTTGTACAAGCGATATTATTCTATTAGCAGACCAGGATGATTATTGGGAAGTAAACAAAGTTGAAAATATTATAAAATGGTTTGAACAAAACCCAACTATGAATGGCCTATTTACTAATGGTTCTTTAATGAATTCAAACGAGCAAATAGATCATAAATACAGCTTATGGGATGTGATGAGTTTTCCTTATAAAGCCATAAAAAATGGTGAAGATTTAAAACTTTATATAAATACAGTTGAGAATTCTGTCACAGGTGCTACACTTGCCATTAGAAATAAATTGCCATTTTTAAAACAACCCTTTCCTGTTATTAAACATTTAGTACACGATAGGTGGCTGGCTATAAATTTAGTTGAAAATAATAGTTTAGGTATTTTAGATGATAAATTAATTCGCTATAGAATTCATTCAGCGCAAGCTATTGGAGGAATGACAGAAAATATAGAAAAGTATATTGAGCTAAACGCTAATTTATTAGAAGGCACACCAAATATAAATAATAGCATTGCAAGCTTTAAAGACCTTAGATATATTTTAAATAAAATTGAAATTAATTTAGAAATGCAAAATGAAATTTCAAAATTAGAAAATAAAGAATTTGATAACGCCAACTATATAGCCATTTTAAAAAATAAACATAAAATTTATTTAGAGTACGGCTTTATAAAATGGCCATTACTAACTGGCCTTAGAAAATTTAAAAAGCTATTTACAGCTTAAGAATTACAAGACTAGATTTTATCTAAAAAACCATTTAGGTATACTTTAAAATAACTGTTTTTAAGTATAAATAAATGGTAAATACAAAACCAAATTAACGATATAATAGAAATAGAGGTTAATACCATTATACTATCGTTTATAATGGATTTAAATATAATTACAAAAACTACATAAGGCAGAGCCCCAACTAATTGTTTTAAAAACATATTCGTAAGCCCGCCTACTTTAAAATATTTTTTAGTAAAATAGATAAAGGAAACTGATACCGATAATTCAGTAACTAATATAGTAATAGCTTCTCCTACCTCCATTAAGGTAGGAACTAATAGTATAGAAAGCACAATACTTACAGACATACCAATGATGGCGGAATACAGTATCTGCCTATCTTTAGCTAGGGCGCTTAGTACCTGAAAGCCAAATATAGAAGAGAGGCTTACAATTAATATTAAAGGGGCTGTAATTTGTAATGGAAGTATAGACCTATCAAAATTTTGGCTAAATAGTACATGTACTATTTCCTTAGCACAAGAAATAAATATAACAATAGCAGGAATTGACAAGCTAACTAGTACAAAAAACACCTGCCTAATTAGCTCTCTAAATTTTTCAATTTGCTGACTATGGTATAAGTTAATTAAACTTGGAAAAATGGCTACTGTTACTGCACCAAAGACAGCTATAATTAATTTATTTAATTTAAGTGCGGTGGAATAATATCCTACACTTTCGTTATTTGCTAAAAAGCCTAATAAAATTGTATCTAATGAAAAATAAATACTAATAGAAAATATAGTTAAGAAAATATATAATAGTGGTTTAATATGTTTTCTTAAGTCTAAATTAGAAAAAGAGGCTTTATTAAGTGCAATATGTTTACTTAAATTATTAAAATTAATTATAGCTAATAATACACTTAAACCAAATTGCATTCTCATATAGTTCACATAATCGAACTGAGACTTAATGAGTATAAATACAAAAATGATAAAAAAGAACCTGATGATAAATTGTCTAATGGCAATAAATTTAAATTGGTTCATGCCATTAAAAAACCATTCTAAATAAAATACTTGAAATATAAAATAAGCAATGGTCCAATAAAAAAGTACTTTTTCTTTATTCAATTGTGGAATAAAAAAAACTGCAGCAAAAAAAATAAAAGAAAGACCTAATGTACAAATGAGGTTAATGGTAAAAATTTCAGCAAATATTTTAGTGCGCTCTTTAAGTTCGTTTTGCACTTTAGCAATTTCTCTTATTCCATAAATAGGAATACCTAGGGCTGCTAACATTACAAAATACTTAGCAATACTTTCTGCAAAATTTAAAACCCCCACATGTTCTGGTCCTAATGTTCTTGCCAAATAAGGAAAAGTAATCAGAGGAAAGAAAACCTGAGATATAGCAAGCAGCACATTATAAAAAACACTATTCTTTACAGACATGATTTAAAAGTACAAAAAAATAAGTGAACTAGCTATGAAAAATAAGCCTGTATAGTATTTTTTATATTCAAGAAAAATATAAAAACAGCCTTTTTAGAGCGTTTAAAAAATTTATCATTTCTTATATAGCTTCCCTCATCCCAGGTAGTAATAATTTCCTTGGTAATAGTGCCAAGTCTTATTTTAGAAGGGTCTATAAACTGCTTGAAAATATCAAATGGGGTAGAAATTATGCGGCTTTGTTTTAATAAATACTGGGCAGTGGGTTTATTTAAAGAATAGCCATAAGTACAGTATATGGTATGTAATAAGGGCTCTCCAATGGTATACTTACCCTCAATAACCTGGCCTTTGGACCTTTTGACCTTGGCATTTCCCTCCCAGGCACCCCAGAAAAAGAAGTCATACTGCTTAGATATAAGTTCAAAATGGTTTTTTAAGAGCTCGAAATTGAGAATTTTACTATCCGATTCTAGGACCAAGAAATGCTCTTCATTATTGGTGGCCGCCTTTACAATTTGCTTTAGTATTCTTCTATGGCCTAATAAGCAAGCAACTTCCGTGGCCATTAAGGCCTTCCCTGTTCTTTCCTTTGATTTTTCTATAATCGCCTTTAAAAAAGGAATATGGGTATTACTCGGATAAATAGACTCTGATATAGTAAACTGCTTAAACTGTTGGCGCATAGCTTCTACCCTATTAGTTCTGTCCTTTTCTAATGGAGAGTAGAGGATATAAGTATTGATTGCTGCTACCATGATGCTTATAAAAAACTAAAATTATAATGATCAAATGTACCAAACCTATTATTTATTTGAGCATATGGTGTCATAAACAATTGAGGATAGCCATTAGGATATAATATATAATGTGGCTTTTTTAATAGATAGGCAAGATGAATGGGCAGGCTATCGGCACCTAGAATTAATTCAGCTTCTTGAATATATTGAATAAGGGTTTTGAAATTAGAATACAGTACTTGCTTAGTTTTTGAAGATGCATTATTTGCATTGGTGCTTGTGGGCGCTTCTTTGAAATAAGCAATTTCTAATGTATAGCCCTTAGCCTCCATTTCATTTTCAAGCTTATTAATTAAAGAGCTTGGTATATTTTTTTTAGCCTGTCTTGTATCGGGAAATAATAAAACCTTCTTAGTATTTAGTTTATTATTATTTAATGTTTCACTTTCTTTATTTTCTTTTAAAATTTCTACATTATTATCTATTTCCCCTTCTTCCTTACTTATTTCTTTTTTTATAGCTGAATTTTCAAAAAACTTTGCATAAGAATTATATACAGGTTCAGTACTTACAATAGAATTAAAACTTAGCCCAGTAATTGTATTAAACAAACCAATTCTTTTATCTTGTTCTATATAGTCGGTTCCTTCAGTATTGGGATTTTGCTTAACAAAATTTTTAATTTCTTTTAATTCGTTAAGCATATTTAAACTTAGCAAATGCTTGTTGGTAAATAAACTTAGTTGTGTATGAGTTATACCAAAATTTATAAATTGAATTTGAATATTAGTTAAATCAATAACTGAAGCAAGTTCTTCATAGAGTGGCTGTAAATGCTTAGAGGCAATTATTGTATACTTATTTTTTTGAGGGCTTTGCATTAAGGCTTGTAATAAAATTACAAAGTCTCCATAGGCCCTTAATAAAAATAGGCGGTGCATACTTAAAAATTAATTAGAGGTATACTTGTAAAGCGCATAGAAGAAAGAAAGCACAATACCAATAGCAAAGCCTATTATTAAAGAATACCTTGCTGGCGTGCGCTGATCAAACAATGGATATTTAGGCGTATCCAATACTTGTATTACAGGTGTTTGATTTATGAGAGATAATTTTAAAGTCTCTAAGTTTTTAACTACTTCAGCATATAATGTACTTGATACTGTTTTATCTCTTGCAGCTATTTCTGTTTGTGAAGTATTAATTCTTAAAGAACTATTTACATTATATAATTTGGTAGCATTCTCTGCTTGGAAAGATTTTTGATAAATACCTCTAAGAGAGTTTTGTAAAGAATCGGCTTTCTGCTGAATTCTATCAATACTTCTTGATAAATTTCCTGTTTTAATATCGATATATAAATCGCTGGTTTGTTTTAAAACTTCTTCAGCAAATGTTTTTGAAAATACTTGATCACCCGATACTACTTCTAAAGTTATAATAGTACTTTTCTTGCTTTTCTTTTCAACGTTTAAATTCTTATTAATTCTACTATATAAAATATATAAAATACTATCTTGTTGAATTGTATGTTTCGCGCCTTCTGTTAAACCTGCAAAATTTAATGATTTAACATTTATGTTTTTGCTTTCAAAAGCAGGAGCTAAATTATTTATTTGGATATAATAATCGGCAATGGTTTGACCTTTTAAAGAAGAAGGCTCTTCCATTTTAGTTAATAAAACCTTTTCTATTATGGACCTTGATTTTATAATTTCTAAGATATTATCGCCATCGAATAAACCGGCTCCGCCGCCTGTTAGTCCGCCTACATCTATTCCAAATTGAGAAGCTAAACCCGATAAACCACCGCCGCCTTTACCCGACTTGTCCTCTACAATAAAGGTAGAAGTTGCCTTATAGGTAGATGGCTGTATTTTCCCATACAATAAACCTAAAGCACTGGTAATGAGGGTAATAAACAATATGATTTTATACTGGCTTATAAAATAGTTCGCAAAGCGCTGTATGACCGCCTTCAGCTCTGAATATTTTATGGTTTCTGTGCCTGTATTTGTCATTTTCTAGTCTTTGTGGTCGTATTTGTATTCGTCTTAAGTTGCTATTATGAATACAAATATATAATAATTAATTGTGGTGGCCTATCTATAGCTAAGATCCACTATTTCCTTATACATGTTCTTCAACATGCCAGGCACCCTCTTTAGTTTCTTAAATATAGATATGCCTCTATAATATCTTACATCAATGATGCGTTTCATAAAAGCATCGTCAAATAAATTTTTATTTTTATTAATTAACTCAATAGATAAATCACGCAAATGATTAATGTTATCAAAGTTCGATTTGCCATCGGAATAAGTTCTGTCTCCGGACTGCACTGGTCTGCAATGTTTAATTTGAATAGCATGCACTACCGCCGTATTTTTCATATTATGAATCACCTGAAGTACAGGCATCATGTATAAGTCAATCCCTTGCCCAGTAATGGTTTCATTGAAGTAAGGGCCTGCTGCTTTAAATAATTTTTCTCTGTACATAGGAAACATAATCTCTACCCAATCTTCTTTTTTGGTTTGATGGCCTGCTTTGTGCGTGAACTGACGGTGATCAAAAAAACTATCGTGTGAGATGCTAGGTTGAAACACATCTAAATGATTTATTTGACCTATAAATATTAATTTATTTAAGTCGGAATAAGAAGTGTAAATATCGTCGTCAATTACTCCTATATATTCATAACGCTCTTCATTGTTGGGATATAAGTATTTATAAACCTCGTAAAATACCTGGCCTTTGTTCTCGGTTCTGGTAGATACATAGAATTCTGGGTTCAAATGGGCTACTAGCTCCTTGGGCGCCTTGGCGCTATGATCGAAAATTAATAAGTCGAAATTTCTGTCTACATCCTGCAGTACATATTCCAAAGGCTT
>CAITGN010000206.1:0-3404 GCA_903891965.1 uncultured Bacteroidota bacterium | reverse complement strand
TTTATGTACTTAGTCGATTCTTTTGGGTACTTAGCAAGTGTACTTGTAATTATTTTAAAAGGTTCAATGGGAATTTCAATTAGTTGGACCTATTTTTATAGTAATGGTGTTTTGATTTTGTCCATAATTGGTACTTTAGTTAGTATAACAACTCTATTATATTTTAATAAAAAGCATAAAACATATTTATATGAATAATCAAACAGCCATCGTTGTAGGCGCTGGTATTTTAGGACTTGCCACCGCAAGAGCTTTAGCTCAAAAAGGGTATGCAGTAACAGTTATTGAAAAAAGCCAGTTTTCTTTAGGTGCCAGTGTTAGAAATTTCGGTATGCTTTGGCCTGTAGGACAACCTGATGGCAAATTGTATGATAGAGCGGTAAGAACTAAGGAAATCTGGATGGAGTATTTAGAAGCATCCAATATACCTTATAATGCTTGTGGTAGCTTACACTTGGCCTACAGTCAAGAAGAGATGAACGTGGTTGAAGAAATTGGCAATTTTTTCAAATCTAAAAATAGACCTGTATCTGTAATATCTTCTGAAACAGTTTTGAAAAATTACAATGGAATTAATGCAGACGGTTTAATGGGGGCTTTAAGAAGTGAAGATGAAGCGATTATAGACCCTAGAGAAGGCATTAAGAAATTGCCCATCTATTTAAAAGAAAAGTATAATGTTAATTTTATTTGGGGAACTGTTATTACTAGTGTTTCAAGTAATGCAGTTTTTGCAGGTAAAACAAAATATAGTGCAGATCTAGTTTGTGTTTGCTCGGGTGCCGATTTTGAGACCTTGTACCCAGATCAGTTTAAACAACAGCCCATAATTAAGACCAAGCTTCAAATGATGCGCTTTAAGCACAAAGACCCTAGCTATAGAATTGGAGCATCCATCTGTGGTGGCTTGTCACTTCTGCATTATAAAAGTTTTACAGCTTCGCCTTCTCTTACTAAACTAAGAATGAAGATTGAAGAAGAAATTCCTGAGTATTTAAAATATGGTATTCATGTAATGGTATCGCAAAATAATGAAGGAGAAATGACTGTGGGAGATTCACATGAATATGCTTTAGATTTTGATCCATTTGATAAGATTGAAATAAATAATATGATTTTAGATTATCTAAAAAAGTTAATCCATATTGATCAATGGGAGATGATACAATCATGGAATGGGGTTTATCCTATTATGACCAATGGAGCCACTGATTTATTTTTAAATCCCGAAAAGGGAGTTTATATTTTAAATGGTATTGGTGGTCATGGAATGACCATGTCATTTGGTTTTGCAGAAGAAATGATTAATAATATTTAATAATAATTTTTGATAATAATTTTGATAAAAATTCTATGAGACATCCAATTACACAAGAAATTATACATTTATTTGAAACCAATGGTGGCTCTATGTATGGGGGAGAAGCTGTTACCCAATTAGAACACGCTTTACAATGTGCTGAACTTGCTAGAAAACACAATGCATCTAATGAATTAATCACTGCTTCTTTACTACATGATATTGGACATTTATTGCATGATTTGCCAGACGATGCTAGTGATAAGGGCATTGACGATATGCATGAACTATTGGGTGAAAAGTATTTGACTAAACATTTTAAATTGGGTGCTGTAGAACCCGTAAAATTGCATGTGCAAGCTAAAAGATATTTATGTGCCACAGCACCAGGTTATTTAGAAACCTTGTCTACGCCTTCTAAAATTAGTTTAGAATTTCAAGGAGGTGTGATGGATAAAGAAGAAGTAGCTTTATTTCAGAAAAATGAATTTTACAAAGAGGCAGTAGATTTAAGAAGATGGGATGATTTGGCAAAAGACCCGAATTTAGTAAGCCCCTCTATAGAATCTTTTGTGGAGGCTATTGAATCATCCATAAAATAATTATTGAATCATCTTAAAATATTTTTATGAAAATAGAAATGGTTGTTTTTGATATGGCTGGAACTACAGTAGATGAAGGAAATGTAGTGTACCGTACTTTGCATAAAGCCATTGAAAAAAAATGTCCTAGCATTAGTTTTGAAGATGTTTTGAAATGGGGGGCAGGTAAAGAAAAGCTACAAGCCATTCGTGAAACCATCATTGGAACTAATTCGGTTTTGGACGAGCAAAGCATTCAAGAAGCTTTTCAGGATTTTTTAGTACTTCTAGAACATGCTTATGAAAATTTAATTGTGACACCTACCCATAATACAGAAAGGTTATTTAAAGAATTAAGAGATATGGGTATTAAAGTAGTTTTAAATACTGGCTACAATGCAAAAACGGCGAATTCTTTAATTCAAAAGTTAAATTGGACAGAAGGGCAACATTTTGACTTACTAGTTACATCTTCAGATGTTAAAAATAATCGCCCTCAACCTGATATGATTCTATTTGCAATGGATAAATTAAATATCAAAGACGCAGCAACAGTAATAAAAGTAGGTGACTCTACCATAGACATTGAAGAGGGTAGAAATGCAGGTTGCATACTAAATGTTGGGGTAACCACTGGGGCACATGATAAAGCTGAATTATTAACAGCAAATCCTGATTATATATTTGATAATATTTACGACTTAAAGTCTGTTGTTTCTTCTTTGTAATTAATAGCTAAAAAAACTTTGTTATTTAAATAGTCAACATCTTTTAAAATTTATACTTATGAAGAAATTATATCTAGCATGCCTGCCACTATTTTTTTTATTTATAAAATTAAATGCACAAAGCCTTTTTTTAGTAAAGCCTTATTTGCAAGTGGGGTATGAGGGAAAACCAACTGAACTTTCTTTACTTTGGCATACAACCGATACTACAAGTAAATGGAGTATTGAAGTTAAAACAGATAATAAATGGGTAGCTTCAAATAATATTAATTTTAATGTAGTAAAAGTCAAAGATGTTTCACCCTTTGTTGTATACCATGCTAGTTTGAGAAGTTTAACCTTGGGTAAAGATTTTAATTATCGTGTTTTAAATAACAACAATGTAATTTTTGAATCGTTAGCACATGCCCCAAAATCAAATAATCAAGACTATAAATTTGTTGTCATTGGAGATATCGGCGCTTTAACAAAAGATCAAAAGAAATTAGCATCTATTATGAATAATCTAAATCCAGATTATATTGCAGTACCAGGTGACATTGTATATAATAGCGGCTTAATTAATGATTATACTCAAAAATTTTGGCCTATTTATAATGCCGATAAAGCAGATTCAATAGGGGCACCCTTAATGCGTAAAATTCCTTTTATAGCCTCTGTAGGTAATCATGATGCTGAAGATAGAGATATGGATAAAACGCCTAGTGCTTTAAGCTATTACTATTTTTGGGAACAACCCCTAAATGGACTTACTTTAAAAGAGGGTTCTAGCATGGTGCCTACATTGAAAGGTTC
>CAITGN010000205.1:0-1948 GCA_903891965.1 uncultured Bacteroidota bacterium | reverse complement strand
TCTATTAAATTAGCAAGTAAAATGTGTGAGAGCACTGCGATTACTATTACAGAAGATTTAGCCGCACATTTAATTATAGAAGTAGATGGCAATGATATGGATGTGTTAATGAAGGAGATGGAAGCCATTGCTGAAGTACTTGCAAATTATGAAGTAGGTGAATTGTATTTTGCCGATGATGCCCAACAAAAAAATGAACTTTGGAAAATACGCAGAAAGGCTAATGAGGCATCGGTTGCAGCAGGTTATACCATTGAAGAAGATACTGTGGTGCCCAGAGCTGAATTACCTAAATTAATAAAAGGGGTAAAAGCATTAGCCCTTGAAAATGGATTTAAAGTAGTTTCTTATGGCCATGCAGGAGATGGTAATTTACATATTAGAATTAACCACCCTAAGTACAAAAAGAGCTATGAGAATGAAGAAATTCAAGGTATTCTTGTTAAAATATTTGAATTAGTGAAATCTCTAGGAGGTACTATTAGTGGAGAACATGGCATTGGTCTTATTCAAAAATCATTTATGCCAGTCATGTTTGACAATGTAACTATGGAATTAATGAGAGGCATTAAAAAAGTATTTGATCCTAATAATATTTTAAACGCTGGTAAAATTTTTGATCTGAAAAAATAAGATGCGCACTGCTCTTTAAATGTTTACGCCCTTTATGAAAAGATCTAAAAAAATATACACTACCCTACTTATTCTAAGCTTTATTTTAATAAGTCATTTAGCCCAAGCTCAAAATATTATTCAAACCCAAAAAGTATTGGAAGAAGAAAAGCCCATACTATTTGGGGGAGGTTTACTACTTGGTGGTGGAAGCAACTCCTTTCAATTGGGCCTTAACCCTGAACTTTTAAAAAGCTATAATAAATATATTGACGCAGGTGTTATTGCCAATATTTACTATTCTTCTTTTAGTATATCGCTTGGTTCTAATGAAAAAATTAAAAACTTTCAATTAGGCGCGGGTGTATTTGCAAGGGTTTGGCCTATAGAACAATTCTTTATTCAAATACAACCAGAATACAATAGAACCTGGACTTCTTCCAAGAATTATAGTAGTGACTATAACGGTGGCGTAAGTGCTAGCACTAGTTATGGAGCCACTAGTATATTAGGCGGCATTGGGTATGGCACACATAATGCAAATGGCATGTCTTACTTTTCTGTAATGATAGACTTATTAAACGCAGACCAATCTCCCTACAAAATTGGTCAAGCAAGAGCGCAACCCATCATTAGAGCAGGCGCGGGTTTTCCTATTTTTAGGAAAAAGAAAAAAGCAGATTAATAGATTAGCTAGTTAAAATAAAAGAGACTTAGATTAAGTCAGTAGAGGTTTAAGTGCTTCAACAGAAGGACAAACTATTATTCTATCTTTCCAATTATCATACATAAAACCATTTGTATCCATATTTTCTAAGAGTTGAATAAGCGCATCGTAGTAGCCTTCAATATTTAAAATAAAAACTTTCTTATTATGTATTTTCAAATTATTCCAGGTAAGCATTTCAAATAACTCATCTAAGGTTCCCATTCCACCAGGAAGCACTAAACCTGCATCTCCTTTTTCATAGAGTATTTTTTTACGATCATGCATATTCTCTGTAATAATCAATTCAGTGAGTCCTGTATGCTGTGCCTCCCATTCTAATAATAACTTGGGCATAATGCCAATAACTTTTCCTCCTTGGTCAAGACATCCATTGGCAACTGCCCCCATTAAACCTTTATTCCCTCCTCCATACACTAATTCTATATTTTCTTGGGCCAATAAATTACCTAAGGCTGCCGCCGCTGATAAAAAACTAGGATTATTGCCCGATTTTGAACCACAGAAAACAGTGAGGGCCTTGATTTTCATAAAAACAAATTTTAACTTGAATATAGAAGCAATTTAGTTAATTATTTCAAAGATTCTTATTACTTTGCCGACTCAACC
>CAITGN010000204.1:0-1812 GCA_903891965.1 uncultured Bacteroidota bacterium | reverse complement strand
GTTGGCTATTTTTAAAATAGAAATATCAAATGTACCTCCGCCTAAATCATAGACTGCAATAGTTTTTTCTTCTGTAGGATCCATGCCTAGGCCATAAGCCAAACTTGCTGCAGTAGGTTCGTTAATAATACGAAGTACATCTAGCCCTGCTAATTTCCCTGCATCGCGTGTGGCTTGTCTTTGTGTATCGTTAAAATAAGCAGGCACGGTAATAACTGCCTTGGTAACAGGTGTTTTTAAAATATGTTCTGCACGCTTTTTTAATTCAACCAATATATAAGAAGATAAATCGATGGGAGAATAAAAAGTAGAACCTACTTGTACTTTTACTAAACTATCTCTGTTGTCATCAATAATTTTGTAAGCAAAAAAATCTTGATGGGCACGAATGTCTTTATAACTTTTTCCCATTAAACGTTTCGCACTAAAAATAGTATTCGCTGGATCCGATTCTAAATAAGGTTTTGCATTCGCTCCTACTTCTGCATTTCCAAAAGCATCGAAATGCACAATGCTTGGCACAATACTACTACCATCAAATTCTTTAAGTGCAGTGGGTAATTTTGTTTCAGGATGAATAATGGCCACTAAACTATTGGTGGTGCCTAAGTCAATGCCTACTATAATTTCGGCTTGTTGTAAACTACCCGTAGCAATATTAATTCCAATCTTAGCCATTTAAAAAATTTTACAAATGTACAATGCTAGCTTATTTATACCTTATGATTTGAGGAAAGATTTAAAACTGCACTTATTCCACTACAATTTTATACAAGCTGCTTTGCAGCATATACTAATTTTGTTTTAGAAAATGTATCATGAAAAGGCTGTCCATTCCAGGCCAGTCCAAGCATGGAGATGATTGTGCAGTGAATAGTTGTTCTTAGAAAGATTTGAAAAATATTGGGTCTGCCCCCTTTTTCATTCACCACTTTTGTGCCCGTGATCCATTTAGCAGGGGTACGAAGAAAGATAAACTCAAATAAAAATATATACACCCACATAGTCGCAAAAAAGAAGGGACCAAAACGAATGGGTGTAAAGTCCCAATACATTACATAGAAATTCCACCATCCATAGACTAAATAGGCAAGAATGGAGACAATAATAGTGTCTACTAAAAAGTGTAAAATTCTGGTTCCGTCACCAATTGTGGGAGTTGTTGGGTTCATGATGCGAAATTATTGCATTTTAGTAGTTATTTTTGCCTAAAGTATCTATAATATGACTTTAATACAAGAACTACGTTGGAGAGGTATGATTCAAGATATTATGCCAGGCACAGAAGAACTGTTTGAAAAAGAACAAGTTTCTGGTTATATCGGATTTGATCCTACTTCGGATAGTTTGCATATTGGTAGTTTAGTGCCTATTTTATTATTAGTGCATTTACAAAGAGCTGGTCATAAACCAGTGGCCTTGGTAGGTGGTGCAACGGGCATGGTGGGTGATCCAAGTGGAAAAAGTGAAGAACGTAATTTATTAAGCGAAGAAACTTTACAATTTAATTTAGCAGGGGTTCAAAAACAATTAGCGCATTTTTTAAATTTTGATCCTAGCCTTTCGAACGCGGCTGAAATGGTGAACAACTACGATTGGTTTAAGAATTTTAATTTCTTAGATTTTATAAGAGATGTAGGTAAGCATATTACCGTAAACTATATGATGGCCAAGGATAGTGTGAAAAAAAGAATTGAAGGCGATACAGGTATGAGCTTTACTGAATTTACTTACCAATTAGTACAGGTCTATGATTTTTATTGGTTGTATAAAAATAAAAATTGCAAAGTACAAATGGGTGGCATTGACCAG
>CAITGN010000203.1:0-2504 GCA_903891965.1 uncultured Bacteroidota bacterium | reverse complement strand
GTTGTTTTTATGCTTTTGCATTGAGGGTAAAAAGGATGCCGGAGCGAAGCGACGGAATCCTTTTTACAATATTTGTAAAATATGGGTAAAAAGGATCACCGAACGAAGTGAGGTAATCCTAAAGTCACTTTTAAAATAGTCCTACTCCTTACTCAAATTCCCATTATTCAATAGTACATTCCTAGGATCCAATTCCAATTTCTCAGGATCAGCAGCTAAAGGAAAACTAAACACTTGGTCTTTATCCTTCAAATTCATAGTAAGAATAGTAGGGGTAGTAGATCCTTTTTTATAATACCCAATCTCAACTGGTACATTATATAAAAATTGCTGCACTTGACTTAAATGCACATTTAATTTCTTAGTACTTGCATTATATGTCCAACTAGCATTAATTGTAGGGTTAATAGGCTGATACAACCATTGCTTAAAAAATAATTTTAGATCCTTGCCAGAAGCTTTTTCCATTTCTGTTCTAAATTCATCGGTATTCGTATTGGCATTAAAATACTTTGCATAATAATTTTGAATTCCTTTTTTGAAATTCTTTTCTCCTATTAAGTTTCTAAGCATATGTAAAACCCAAGCACCTTTTTGATAAGTGATACCACTGGTGACTTGTTCTTTTTCTGCAGTTCTTTCACTTACAATACTAAAATCGGGCATCTTAGCCGACAAGTCATACACTGTCTTTCTTGCTTTAATAATGCCTTTGGTATATTCTTCTTTACCATATTCATTTTCTATAAATAGTAAAGTAAAAAAAGTTGCAAAGCCTTCACTTAACCAGGCATCGTCCCAAGTAGTTTCAGTAATTGCATTACCAAACCATTGATGTGCAATTTCATGTATTACCACATTTCTAGTTCTTTCATCTCGCTTACCCGTTACTAAATCCTCCCCATAAAAAATTGCAGAAGAAGTTTCCATTCCACCATTCACACTAGGGGTTTGAATATTCGCTAATTTCTCATAAGCATAAGGGCCTACATAATTTGAATAGAATTCTAATACCTTTTTAGTTGGTTCGTCAAAATCATAAAATCCAGCCTCTCTATTTTTAGCATACACCCATGTCTGAATTGATTTTCCTTTGAATTCATCTACATATTTAACAGCAAAATCGGCAACGCCTAAAACAAATAACCAAGAAGATACTGGAACCGATTGTTTCCAATGAGTAAGTCTTGTATTATTACCTAATTCAGATTCTTCTAATAACAAACCATTAGATACAACTTTATAATGTGAAGGTGCTTTTACAATAAATTCAGAAGTAGCTTTATCATGCGGATGATCAATAATCGGCAACCAATGTCTTCCTCTATTCGGCCAGTTCTCATTAAAAAAACTACGATCACCTAATTTTGTATTCCCAATTCTTAAACCATCGAAAGGAATACCATGGTATTTAATGGTGAAAGTTAATGTTTGGTTTTTAGTAGAAGGAGATGGTAAACTAATAATTAGTTCATCGTTTTCATGTGTATAGTTTGCAGTAGTTTTATCAATACTCACTGCATCCACCACCATGCCTTTATTTTGTCTGGCTGTGGTTTTATTAATAAAATCAAGGCTGAAATTTTTCATTCCTGCTTCTTTGAAACTAATCGTTACTTGAGTAGTTCCCGTAATTTCATTATCGGCGTCTGATAAACTTAAATTAAATACATAATGTTTAACATCTATGTTTTTATTAATAGGGTAGGTATCTGCCTTTGAAGAATAAGGAGATATTAAAAGTAGCGCAGTGCTCAATAAATAAATAATTCTTTTCATTAGGATAATCGTATTGTATATTTTATTAAATATTTTATTGAAGCGTTACTTTTTTCAAATAATATCCTTTAGCATCCACTTGTGGAGGGGTTGACGCATTTACCATAATACCTTCACTAGGAATAGTAGTGCGCGTAGTTTGGCCATTAGCAGTAATTTCAAATGGTAAAGGCATGAAGAAATTATTTTGTTTAATTTGATATTTTTGGAAGCCCACTTCTTTCACAGTAATATCTAAAACATTGGTAGTGCGTAAAAAGAAATCAAAGAAAGGTTTTAAGTCCTTGCCAGCAGCAGTACTAAATAATTTTTCAACATCCATGGTAGTTACAAAATTGTCATAAGTAGTTTGTGGGTCGGTAGATAATTTCTTTAAAGTAGGGAAGAAAACCTCATCTCCAATTAAGTATCTTAAACTATGCATGAAAAACGATCCTTTACCATAAATATCTCCACCTGAATACACTTCCTCTTCAGTGATTTCATCACCCGCTGGAACAATGGCCTTTCTATTTCTTGCATTACGTCTATGGCCAGCAATAATTTCATCATAAGCGGGTTGACCACCAATTTCATACATAGCCAATGCTTCTGCGTAAGTACCTATGCCTTCTTGAATCCACATATGACCCCAGTCCTTATTGGTTACTTTATTCGCCCACCACTCATGTGCATATTCATGAAATAAATTGTCTGAATAGTCTTGCCCATTAATAGTTTTATAC
>CAITGN010000202.1:0-2365 GCA_903891965.1 uncultured Bacteroidota bacterium | reverse complement strand
CGCAGCAGATAGAATTAGAAAAATGAAACAAGGCACTTACACTTTAAATGAAGGCCGTTCCGCTATTTATATTACCAACACTAAAAACTTTCCTAAAAATTCAGAGTTTGAAGCTACCCTTACTTTTGTGGGCGGTTCCGATGCAGGCAGGTTTGTACAAACAGTAGCGCCTTCCGTAGAAGCCATTACCCTTCGTATGCACCATAGCTTTGTTGAACTTCCCGATAATAATTATCAACCAAGACAATACGATATCAGAAGTGGTTATTTTGGAAATAGTTATTTCGATTACGGAAGCGATATTAGCGAACCCATTCAAAAGATGATCATCAATAGACATCGTCTATTTAAAAAAGATCCTACCGCTGCCATGAGCGAACCTGTTAAACCCATTATATATTATTTAGACAATGGCACACCAGAACCTATTCGATCTGCTTTATTAGAAGGCGCAAGATGGTGGAACCAAGCGTATGAAGCGGCTGGTTATAAAAATGCTTTTCAAGTGCAAGTACTTCCCGATTCTGCCGACCCTATGGATATCAGGTACAATATGATTAACTGGGTTCACCGTTCTACACGTGGTTGGAGCTATGGTGCTACCATCTCTGATCCGAGAACAGGTGAAATAATTAAAGGTCAGGTAACCTTAGGTTCATTAAGAGTTCGTCAAGACTATTTAATTTTTACAGCCCTTTTGTCTCCCTATATTAATGGCAAACCTGTTACAGATAAAATGAGAACAGCTGCCATTCACAGATTAAGACAATTAGCCGCACATGAAGTAGGTCATACTTTAGGACTTCAACATAATTATGCATCTAGTTACAACGATCGCGCTTCTGTAATGGACTATCCTCATCCAAATATTTTCGTGAATGAAAAAGGGGAGATAGATTTTTCTAAAATATATACCAATGAAATTGGTCCTTGGGATAAACGTGCTATTATGTATGGCTATCAAGATTTTGGAAAAGGAGTGAACGAAACACCTGCCCTTCAAAATATGTTAGCAGAAAATTCTAAAAATGGTTTACTCTTTATTGCCGATGCCGATGCGAGGGCTGCCAGTGGTTTTCACCCCTATGCACATTTATGGGATAATCAATCAGACGCGGTTGCAGGACTTGACCAAGCAATGGCCGTAAGAAAAAAAGGTATGGAGCAGTTTAGTGAAGAAGCAATTACTAATTTCACCCCACTAGCTAAATTAGAAGATGTACTTGTGCCATTATATAATTACCACCGTTACCAATATGAAGCAGTGACCAAATTAATTGGTGGTATAAATTATAATTACAGTGTAAGAGGTGACGCTAATCAAATTAAACCCACTATTTTATCTAATGCAATTCAACAAAAAGCATTGGACGCAGCGGTAAATTGTTTGTCGGCAACTACCCTTATCATACCAGAGAGAATTTTACAATTAATACCACCCCGCCCTCCAATGTATTATGGCGTAGGTGAATTATTTGATAAAAGAACAGGAATGAGTTTTGATGCATTAGCTGCAGCAGAAGCCCTTAGTGACTTTGAACTAGGTTTTTTATTCAATGTAGAAAGAGCGAATAGATTAGTACAAAATAAAGCAAGAGCTAAAACGATTGGTTTTGATAATGTAGTGGATGCGGTATTAAAAAATACATGGTATGCAAGCATACCTAATGGTTTGGAAGGTAGCCTTCATAGTCAAACTCAACAGTTAGTGCTTACTTGGTTAATGGGTGTAGGTCAAAGTACAGAAGCCAATTATGAAGTAAGGGCTATTTGTAATGATAGAATAAAAGAATTGAAAGCAAAATTAACTACATGGGTAAAAACAGATACTGCTCATAAAGCGCATTATGCATATGCTCTTGAAAGAATAAATAATCCAAAAGATATTACGCTACCTAGTCCTACCACCATGGCGCCAGGGGCACCTATTGGATGTGATCTAGATTAACTAAAAAAGCCCTGCGATTTTCGCGGGGCTTTTTTTAATTTCATTAGAGTGGATTATTATTTGGCCTTATATTTTTAAAAGGCCAAATAATAGAACTACACGAACATTCTTATAGGTTCTTCTAAATATGCTTTTAAAGTTTGTAAGAAAGCCGATCCTGTTGCACCATCTACTACTCTATGGTCACAACTTAAAGTTACATTCATTACATTGCCTGGTACAATTTGACCATTTTTCACTACAGGCTCTTGTGCAATACCACCTACAGCTAGTATACAAGCATCGGGAGGGTTAATAATTGCTGTGAATGAATCTATTCCAAACATACCTAAATTAGAAATGGTGAAAGTGCTTCCTTCCCAATCTGAAGGTTGCAATTTTTTATCTTTTGCTTTTTTAGCAAACTCTTTTACAGAT
>CAITGN010000201.1:0-4207 GCA_903891965.1 uncultured Bacteroidota bacterium | reverse complement strand
TTATATAAGCATCATAAGTTAAGCCCGATACTTTATGAATAATATATCCAAGCATCGTAAATCCTAAATTAGAATACTCATATTCTAAACCCGCTGCATTGGAAAAAGAAATACCTGCTTTAATTAATTTTAATAGTTCTGCTTCTGTGTCAGCTAATTGTCTGTCCCCCCAAGGATTATCTTCCGGGAAACCCGCGCTATGACTCATTAAATGACGAATGGTAATAACAGGTGCGTCTTTCGTTAAGCCCTGCCCTTTCATAGCAGGAATATACATTTCAACAGGGTCATCTAAATGCAATTTGCCCTGGTCTCTTAATTGAAGTATTGCTAAAGCTGTAAAACTTTTAGACATGGATGCAATTCTAAACATAGAAGAAGAACTGGCTGGAATTTTTTGTTCCAAATTCGCATAGCCTCCGCTACTTTTAAAAACTAAATTACCATCAACTACAATTCCAAAAGCATAACCAGGAAAATGATGCGCTTCTGCATATTTTTTGATCATCTCTTCCGCAATAGGAAAAGTGGTGGCAATGCGTTTATTTCTATCAGCATCCTGATAAGTGGCTGGCGAAAAACTCGCAGGTGTTTGTGCTAGAGCGGTTTGATTTACTAATTGTATACTGCAAACAAAACTTAGTAAAATGATTATGCGGTTGATTTTTATATTTTTCATACTATTATTTATAATACTATTTATGTTTTATTATAAAGTCTTTACTTTATTGGAAGGTTATAATTGTATTTCTTAAATGCTATTTATTAAATTTTCTGTTTATAAATTCAAAAGCTGCTTCATCTACTTTAAGCCAACTCTTATACAATAGGAAGCCATGAATTTCATCGGGGAAAATTATTTCTTCCACATTTACTTTTTGTCTTCTTAACTGTTGCACCATATGAATGGTTTCTGCAAAGGGTACATTTCTATCATCATCTCCATGAATAAATAATACCGGGCTTTTCCAGCCCTTGGCAGTAAATACGGGGGAGGCTTTATAAGCTACTTGGCCAGCAGCAGGAAAGCGTAAGCTATCATACCAAGGAGCAAAATTTGGCTCTTCGTCGTTCCAGTTGTGTACCCCATGAATATCTACGCCTGCTGAAAATAAATCAGATCTTTTAGATAAACCATGTGCTGTTAAATAACCACCATAGCTACCACCCCATAGTCCAATTTTCTTAGCATCTACATCGGGTCTGGCTTTTAAATATTCACCAGCGCCTATTAAATCATTTACCTCTGTACCGCCCGCCATACCATAATTCGCTGCCTCTCTAAAGGCTAATCCATACCCTATGCCGCTTCTATAATTCAAAGCCATGACTATATAGCCCTGGCTTGCAAAATATTGATTCACTGCATACGCATTGGAATAGTAAGAACTATAATTAAATCCTTCTAGCATTTGTCTACGACTTCCTCCATGTAAAAAAATTAGGGCAGGATATTTTTTACTAGCATCATAATTAGCAGGCAAAAATATTTGCGCAGGTGCTTTAAAGCCATCCGTCGCTTTTACTAAAATGGTTTTAGGCGTTACTAAGTTCGCAGGAAAATTAGTAGGGAATAAATTAGCAGCTAAGGCTTGTTCATTGCCATTCGTTTGAAACACAGGCCAAGAAGGCTTAGTAGCGCTTGCTTGTAAATACACTAAACCATTGTTTACGATTACTGGATTGTATTCAATTTTATTTCCTTTGGTTAAAATAGTCGCATTGCTTCTAGCTGGATCTACCGACCAAATATGTCTTCTATTGCTATCGCTGATATTAGTTACATAATAAATAGTTTTGCCATCGGTACCCAAACGCATGCTTTCAACTTCTCCTATACCCGGTGTTAAATGATTTATTTTTTTTGAATTAGGTTCAATGCTATACAAATGTATCCATCCTGTTTTTTCCCAAGGGAAAACAATATAATTATTATTCGTCCAAATTAATTGTGTGGCTACTGCCGGTAAATCCCCCACAAATTTAGAGCCTGCACCTTCGTCGGCTTTAAATAAGGTATAAGCTTTATTGGTAGCAACTTCAGCTAGTCTTATCTCCCAGGGCTGTTCAGCAGTAGGTCTTGGCGTAAAGCCAATTTCATATTTAATATTCACCGTTCTTATAAAAGCAATATGCGTTCCTTCCTTATTCCATACTGGATCTGAATCATTATAAGTAGATGCGTCTATAAAAGTAACTTGATTGCTTGCAAAATCGTAAACGCCAATAAAAGAATGCTCTTCTCTATTTGATACAAATAAAATTTGTTGGCCACTTGTATTAAATGCTAAACTACTTATACCTCCTCTACTAAAAAATAAAGGTTGCATAGTGGCCGTTTCTTCTGTTAAATTTATTTTCCATGCCTTACCTCCTTGGGTGTATACTAATAATTTTCCATCTGGACTTATTACGGGACCACTACCCTTGGCTAATTTTTTAATAGTTCCAGAAGCAATATCCAAACTATAAATATTTTGCTCTGTGGTATATTGTAATTGAGCAGGATTTGCTGGCTCCCCTTTTGCATTATTGCCATTGCCTCTTACAAAATATATTTTATCGTCGTTAGGTGAAAATACAATGCTCCCAATTTCTACTCCATTGTCGCCCTTATATTCAGTGATGGCTTTAAAATTATTAGTAGCAGGCTGGCCATAATAAATATTTCTACTGCCTTTGTCATTAAATACCCAGGCAACTGCATCGCCTTTATGATTGGCTACTAGGTCGGAAGGAAAAGCAGGCGCAAGATAGTCGGCTATTTTTTGAGCATGCAATGAATTAGAAAAGCCAATTAGGCTTAATAAGAAAAAGAAAACTATTTTTTTCATAGTAATAATTTTAAACAATAAATGCTTTTAAGTAAATACTAATTTAACCTTATTTTTTTAAAAAAAGCCTAGCACCTTAGTCCATTTAAAACATATTTGGTAAATTACTTAGTCTAAAAGAAATCTATGAGTAAATACTTCAAATTCATAGGGTTATTGCTACCCTTTTTCACCATGTGCAAGCAACAGGAAACCAAAAAGGATTTGGATTTTGAATTAACTAAGGCCCCCACCATTTATTTTAAATCCTTTGTGGATTGCAATATGGCGGAGGTTTGGGTGGGTGATACCTTTCGTATTTTCCCGGGCAAATATGGGGAAGACCCTTTATGGGGTTATTCCAATGAATTAAAATATGCTTCTGGAAAAAACGCGGAAGAAGTATTTAATAAAAAATATGAGGCCTTTACTGAACCTAGTATGCCTTTGAATGTAAAACCAAATGAAGAAGGTTTACATGGAGCCGTTTGGTTTGAAACCGTGTATCAAGATAAAAAAGACAATAGCGGAAAAACTTTATACGCGCTATACCATAATGAAAATTATCCCAACACTTTTCCTTTTAATACTAAAACTGGTAAGGGTTATATTGATAGTAATTGGCCACAGGGATTAACTGGTGCTAAAACACCTGCAGCTGTTTGCAGAATTGGCATTATGAAATCAACCAATGGAGGTTATAGCTGGGAGAATAAAGGCATTGTCTTAGAAGACAATCAAGAAAGAATGATTTTAAAACCACATAATAATTCAGTGACTTTTGCAGGCGGTGTGGGTGACCCTTCAGCAGTAGCGAGTGGAGATTACTTGTATATATTTTATGGAGAGTATGGTTATCCTGGTACTTATGTGCGTAAAGCATATAGTGCCGAAAAAGAACAAGCAGGCCAGTGCATTAGTATGGCTAGAATTAAATTAGCTGATTTAGACAATCCAACAGGAAAGGCTAAAAGATATGATGGCAAAGGCTTTCAAGCGAACTATGATGGAGTGGGTAGCCCTATTAAAAATATACAAATTGCTGTAGAAAATGGTGGTGGCCCTAGTTCAGATAGTAGTAGTAAGTATTATTGGGGACCTTCTGTAAGTTGGAATCATTATGTACAAGCCTGGGTAATGCTCATGGCGAAATCGGAAGGACCTTCTTGGAAAGGATCTAGCATTTATATGTCCTTTAATAAAAATAAAGTTTTAGACGATTACAATTCTCAAGATTGGTCTAGTCCTAAATTAATATTAAATAAACCTGGTCATGTTATTTGGTATCCTTCTTTACAACCCATTGGCGATACCAATGCTACAAGATTAAAATACACATCACTGCAAATGGGCGAGCAGGCAAGACTTTTTTATAAAGACCAAACCGATACCGC
>CAITGN010000200.1:0-10284 GCA_903891965.1 uncultured Bacteroidota bacterium | reverse complement strand
CCACGGCTCTGAACACTCTTTCCCTACACGACGCTCTTCCGATCTCTCCGGCTTGTGCAACAATTCCGGATTACCTATTTCAAAAATTATTTTGAGTATGTCTTTATAGTTACTTACCATAGTCTGTTCCTAACTACTTTATTATGTATCACTATTAAAATTAGCATAGGTTGGGGGTTTAGAAACCGCACCTTTTGAAAAGTTTTGAGGTACAGAATTTAATTACATTAACGTTAACAGCATTACCAAATTGTTTATAAGCAACCTGATCCCTTTTGTGCCTTTTAAAATTCATTGGAAATCCTTGGAGAGAACCGGCTTCTGAAGGGGTTATTCTTCTTTTTAACCAACCCATTATAGGGGTTTGGACCATAGCTACCAAAGCGCCGACATAGGTAGCCTTTTTAACTCTAACCCCAGAAGGTCTGAATTGTATCAATAGTTCAAAAATATCACTATCTTTTTTTCTTAGCGAGTCCTGAGCCTGCCATTCGAATTTCTGTTTAGATGGGTTGATTTTACTAACATTTTTCGAAGTTCGCCACTTATCAATTTTCACCTTATTCTCTTTATAGAGAGCGGAGTTCTTATTATGAAAATTAATCTTCCAATCAGGCAAACCCGCGTTATTGTTTCTAGATTTCATTGCGTAATTCCAAATAGGGAACCCTGAGGTAAGTTTACTGCCTAGAACTCTAACGAAAGAACCCCAGGTAAGCAGCACACCTATATCGTCTTTGGACAAAATGTATGGGGAGAGGTCCGTTTCTGTGGCTTGGTGTGTGCTAATCCACTTTTTAAAATCCCACGATTGAGGGTCCCAGTTGCTAGAGGGGTAGTCGTCAGGTCTAAAATTCCAATCTAAATTAACTTCTTCTTCACCTCTAGAATGAGAGAACTCAATCCTCTCTCCTAGTATAACAACGCGCTCGCGCAATTGAGGAGCCCCGCCATCCTTAGGGCTTAACCTGTGAGGAGAGATGATGAAAGGTACAGATGAAACCCTGTAGCCAATCTCGTGAAGAGACTCCACAATAACTTTCCAAGTATTACCATTATCGTGGCTGGATATATTTCTAACATTCTCAAGAACTATGAATCTAGGTTTTTTGTATTCTAAAATTTTTATAATTTCGTAAAAAAGAGTACCTCTGGTGCTATCCTTGAAGCCCATCTGGTTACCGCCCTTTGAGAAAGGCTGGCATGGAAATCCGGCACAAAGAACATCGTGGTCAGGAATAGCCTTTAAATCAAGTTTCCTTATGTCGTCAAATGGCTTTATTTTGTAGTTGTCCTCGTAAACCTCGCGACAATCTTTATCGATGTCACAGGCTAGTACGCATTCACCACCTAATTGCTCCATTGCCTTGTGGAACCCACCCACACCGGAAAAGAGATCTATGAACTTGAATTCTCTAACTTTTTTTCCCATATAATAGACTATGCGTATTATAGAGAAAAATACATAGAGTTGTGTGTACTAAAGTGAGATCTCAACACTTTGATACTATGAGTAAATTATCCAGAGGATCAGAAGCAAAACAAGTCAGTCTCCAGTTATTAGAACTAGATTCAAATAATCCAAGATTCCTAAAACATGAAGAGGGTGTGAGTCAAGTTGATCTAGTAAATAGACTTAATAACACGTACGATTTGTTGAGCGTAGGAAAGTTAATAACCGAAAATGGGTACTCTAATTCGGAGCCCATTACAGTATTTCAGGGTGACCCTACAGAGCCACTGATTGTCGTTGAAGGTAATAGGAGAACTGCGGCTCTAGTAATACTTACAAACAAAAAAATTAGAAAAAGTCTGTCTAAGTATAGTAAAGAATGGGAAACATTAGCAAAAACGTTCTATAGTAAGTATGAAAAAAATGTGATGGTTCCTGTCGTGATATGCAAAACGAGAAGAGAAGCTAACGCAATTATATCCCATAATCACATAAGCGGGAAACTTAATTGGGAACCACCTCAACAAGCAAGATACATTGCAAATTTAGTCAACATGGAGAGTTATACATTTAATGAGGTATCTAAACTTACAGGAATTGGGGTTAGCGAAGTAAAAGAAAAATACGCGTCCATCATGTTAATTCCTGAACTAGAACTTTTAGGTATCGAAACCGATAAGGTGTACGATAGAATGACTATACTGCAAAACTGCATGAGAAATAAGGAAATTAGGACTAAGCTTTACGTAATCCCAACAGCAAAAATTGAAACTGGGAAAAGTATGTTTGAGTCAAGTATGGATGTAAGCGAGCTAAAATTTATTGTGGAAATTATTTTTGGAACAACAAAAAATAAACCTATTTTAACAGACTCAAGAGAAATTATAAAATTCGCCCAGGCCGTAGCCTCGCCAATTGGTTACAAGGAGCTTAAGTCAGGAAAATCTCTTGATGAAACAATAAAAATTATAAACGAAACCGGCGCTAGCCCTTCAAAGATCGTAAATAATATAATGACGAGCATGAATTCACAGATAGACGTATTGTTGACAAACTCAGCGTACGTAACACCTGAAGAGTATGCTGAACTTAAGAATAAAATCACTTTGTTAGTTAAAAAAATAAAAAAGGTGTAAATTGAGCGCAATTACGAAAATAGCCGATGAGGTAGAGTTTATGCTTATAACTTCAGAAATTAGATCAAGGCAAGATATAAGTAACTACCTGACTTCTATTGAGTTAAACTACTCTATAGATCAGGTTCTAACAGAAATGGATAGGCGAGCTGCTGAACTTGGGGAAGACTACCCGTTTTCATCTAGTGACGGATTTTATTCGCCAAGCATATCAGCCTCACCCAGTAATGGGTACCACTGGTTACTACTGATTTCTTTGGCTAAGCAAGATACCCATGTCGAGAATTCATTAATCCTGGATTCTATAGGGGTGAAAGCACTAGAAATATATAAAGGTAATTTTTGTAAAATTGTAAACTTTTCCTTTCCTGTAAGGTTTAGCGAAAGTCAGCGTCCAGATAGCTTTCCAGAAGCGATTCAATGGCTAGGGAATCAATTGGGATTTAGAACGTGCGACTATTTTAAGATACCTAACCGAAAAGACGGAGGGGTGGACATTGTAGTTAGTTCCAAAATTGGGAACTTTAAGGCATTAAGCACCACATTAGTGCAAACGACAACCCAGGAGAACTATTTAAGTAAAGTTAACGACATAGATATTAAACTGTGGAATTCATGGGTCGAGTTCGGTCCGGATCCCGAAAGAATGGTATTAACTAGCAAGTTAGCCTCGCCTGAAGAGTTAAATAGAGCGCATATTAGCGGAACCTTGCTACTGGATAGAGTTAGAGTAGTAAAGATACTAAATGCTACAAATTTAGCTGAGGTAATTACTCAGGTTAGTATGCTCAGCCTTTTCAAAAATGGCTTCAATTTATGAGTAGTAAAAAAGAAGAATTAGTTGGCGAAATAGCTATTTTATTAGGATTCCCGAAACCCAATATGTCCAATGGTTCTAGGGAGCCAAAAACTTTATTTTCTGAGGCGCTTGTTAGGTTAGGTATAAGTGAAAAAGAATTAAGTACAAAAATTCTTATATGCGAGCACATAGCAACAATAGCAGGCCTCACTTGGACACCAGACTGTTGGTCAAGGGGAGGAACTGTTACATATAAAGGCCTAGAGGTTTTCAGAGATGCTATTTCCATACTTTTAGATACATAGTAACTAGAAGCAGTGTTGTTTTATAGTCAATCCAATGTAGTTTATTGCTATACAAAAAACACAACCTACTAATTACAAGTTATGTGTATGTTCTACATTTAATCCCAATATTTTGCCTTACCTGGGAAAATCCATCTTACCCCTCCTCTAGGATCTTCCACATCGCCTAATCTCCTAGGAATTAAGTGTATGTGGACATGCATTACCGTCTGACCGGCAACAGATCCTTGATTTACCCCTATATTGAAACCTAATATATTGGAATACTCATCCTTTAATTTATTTGAAATTATTTTCACTTGGTTGAACAAATGCTGATAAGTAATTTCGTCTACTTCGAAAATATTAGCGATGTGCTCTTTAGGAACTATTAATGTGTGACCATCGCTTAGCGGGAAGTTATCTTCTAGAACAAAGCACAGGGAGTCTTCATAAACCAATTTTGAGGCGGTCTTTACCCTGTCACAAAAATAACAGTAATTGTTACTCATAAGAATTTACCAACGTTCTCAATAGTAACAAAATGTCCTTTTTTTCTTTGTTTTCAAAAGGAACAAACGTAGAAGCAGCTCTTAAACTACCCCTATATATAGATGTAGTAATTTCGGGGGCATTGCCATAGATACTAGTTAGATTAAAAATAACTCTATCGAAGTCGGAAACCCAACCGAAATTATCTGCAATTTCCTTAATTCCCGCTTTATTATCTACTTGGAAATTCGCCCATTTTTCAAGTAAATCGTATCCCAAAAGTGAATTTCCTTTACTTGAATTGGTGCTCTTTGTTGTGCATATGAAATTCTCAATGGCGGACAAACGTAACCTTGACCAGGGGATTACGTGATCTAGGGAGTATCCTATTTTGCTTAAACCCTTAGCGGGTAGTTTCGTTCCTGTGTACAGACACGTTCCTTTTTGTAAATTAAGCAATTCGCTTCTTAAACCGTCAGAAGGCATGTGACGTTCTTCACCAAATAAGAATTCCTGTACATTCAGGTTTGTTGTGTCGTTTAAACCGAGAATTCCTGAGTTTAAAATTAAAACAAAATTTGTAAACTTATATTGTATTAGTTCTCTAAGGACAGGACCATGAGTAATTAAAGCTTTGATAGCGCCTTTTTCAAAAAATAATGTTCTATTTTGGTAGGTGAAAATGAATGCTACCTCAATACCACCCAATTTCTGCAAAAACCTAACGGGATTCTTCCATGTAGAGTCTGAGACTTGTTTAACAGATTCAGCAAATACGCGCTTAGGTATGTTTCTTAAGTCCGATTCATACGAAACAGATGGTATGTTATTGTCATTTAAGAATTTTTTAAGTTTTACCACCTCGTTTAGTACTGTAATATTTGGTCCGTTTCCAGTAATCTGTCTAAGTTCACTACTAGAGCCCATGTATGGTTCAGAATGAGACCAGTGTATCTCTAGTAGTTTGCGTGATATTTCCGTAATTGGTAAAGCATTATTCTTAATAGAAGGAGCTAGATCTATAAGAGCTAGTAGCAAACCCAACTTATTGGTGCCAGTAAAGTTACTATCTTCAAGTACTGTGAGAATACCTTGAATTGGTTCGGGTTTGCGATTCATTATACTAAACCATTTAACGGGTTATCGTTAACACTTTTAGCCAGCTTTAGTGGGTCAACCTTCAGATACACCTGAGTTGTAGCAACAGAACTATGCCCTAGTAGCTCTTTAACCCCCATTAGGTCAGAAGAATTTGAGTTAAGTAAATGGGTGGCAAAAGAATGTCTAGTCATGTGGACTCTTAACCCAGGTTGTTTAATCCCTGCGAGTTTAAGTACGGTATCGAAAACCTGACCAATCCCGTCTGTTGATAGCGCTGATGTCGACCCAGTCTTACTAGTAATGAATAAAAAGTCATTCTTGACCCCCATCAGCCCATTCTCTCTTACGGGTAAGTAATTAACAAGTGAATGCTTAACTGAATCTGGAATGGGCACTACACGTTCTTTATCACCTTTACCGATAACTTTTAGTTGTTCAGGACTAGATACAGATGGTGAAAAATCACCAAGTTTAATGTTACTAATTTCTGAGAGTCTCAAACCCATAGTTAGACCGAATTTATAGAGTAGTGTGTCACGCTCAGGGTTATTGGTCTTACCGGAGAAGTCTAAAAGAAGTTGACAGTCCTGCAAGGAGAGTGCTTTAGGAACCCTCTTCGCCACCTTAGGGGCCTTTACGCTCTTAATTGGGTTACTGGTTAGGGCGTCACTCTGATCGCACCAATTTAGAAAGCTTTTAAGGGTTGTGTAGTAACTCATCACGGATTGACCTGAGCGTGTAGACAGCTTTCCAGTACGTTTGTCGCTCCTTTCGCGATAGCTACTTAAAGCTAGAACAATTTGCTCTCTAGTGAGTAGCTCTATTGACAAAGATTCATCTTTTATTTCTTTAGCAACAAATGTGTTGAATTCTTTCATGTTACGCTTATATAAATCAATAGTATTAACTGAACAGCCTCGCGTAGAGAGTTCAGCAAGCCAAACCTTACTTAAATCGCTAATAGTATTCATAGTTACGCACCCCTTGAGAATGTTGAAGGCCCTGTTTGCTTTATTCTTGGTGACTCTTTCTGTGATTCGACTCGTAAATCGCGTCTTAGAGTATTTTCTGGGGTCGCCATATTTTCAGTGTTTCTAATCTTACCAAGAATTATAAGATTTAAAATCTCATTCGCATGCAACGACTCACCGTTATCAGGTAGTACTGATAGAGTAGCATCAACCCAACTAATCTGTGGCGATCTTCTAAGTTTACCAGAGTTGTCAATACCATCTAAAGTATTAGCAACTGGTTTTTCTTCTATAGAGTTCGAACTGATTATTTTAGGCTCAGAATAGGGAGACATGAAGCCTAGTAGTCTAACAATTGTTTCAATTGTGTATACATAAGATTCAAGTTCTTTGCTGTCCCAGGGAGCCATCGAATCACCTTTAGACTTTAAAATATTTTCAGTTTTAATACCTAACTCGCTATTTAATCTACTTATAAATCTTGCTTCAAGCCATCCTAATTCAGAAGTAGTGAATCCTAAGGATGTGTCAGACACAACCACAAGCGCTCTATCCCACCAATCTTTATTCGAATGTTGTTTAATTCTATTACTAACACCAGCAGGGGACATGCCAACATAAATTTTGTATGAGAAAACGCTAGCACCGGCACCGAAAAGAAAATACAGACCGGATCCTTTCCAAATGTCATCATTAAGGACTACTTCTCTGTTTATTAGAGCGAACTGCAGAGCAGGAAGCTTAGTTATTATTCGGGTTTCCCTGCCTACATCAAAGATAAATTTAGCAGTACCGAAATCTAAAGATTTGTCTAATGAGCTCATAACTAAAGTATCGCCACAACATATTCCACGATATGTTGTGTTGTTTACTAAACATTAGATTTACAATGCTACAAATCCATAGATATGATGTTCAGCACCATAGTCTTGATTTTGCTTTAATTTAAGCCATATTTCCTTAGTGGTATTATTTATAAATGTGTTAGGGTTTTAGATTTTGGTTATCATGATATATTCATTTTTAACAGTATTATTTTATTATATGGTATATTTTGTTACTTTAATTAACCAATTTAATTAATAGAAGGATAGGTAGAAGAAACTTATGGCAAAAGAGTTCACAGATCCATTTTCACAAATAAATAATTGGGCCCACTTAAGAGAGTGTGACGATGTATCCCTTCACAAAGAAATCATTGAGTATGGTTTTGCCAACCTTATTTTTAATGACGATTATACAAACTTTAGTTTATTTTCAAGTAAATTTAACGTAATCAGCGTTGTAGAAATTCTTAATGTTTTCGACCCAACAATCGTAGTTTCCATCAAATCGTTTGTTGAAAATGATAATCTTACTGATGAAACTCAGCGAGAGAAAAATACATATCTTGACCATGTCGACGGTGATATAATTGGACTTAGGGAAAGAGTATACGCAGTTTTAGAAGCAATAGAGCCTACGCTGGATACGACCCCTGTAACTGACCACGATAAAAAATATACTTTATACATGTATTACTCATAAGCGTTCTTTACGGATTTTATACTAACTATTCCTTATTGGAGACTTGAGATGAAAGAGCATGTGAATTACTCATAGAATTTTTAATTTATCTATCTTTTATAAGTATATTCAAGGATGAGGCAACCAGTATATCCAACACTAAGATCACTGAAGAGAATCTAATAGATTTAGAATTATTTTATATTTATCTAAAAGGTTGTTCTGTCCGTAATTCGGAGCTTGCTGATGTGATGAACGAGTTTTTAACTTTTACATGGAATGAAAAATAAACACAATACTCGTAAATAATAGTAATTTTAACTAAAGGTAAACTAATTAGATTAAGTTTACAGTACCTTCCAAGTTGCGTTGCGGTGCACTAACTCATTGTATCAGTTTATTTATGCAAAAAAGAAACCCCACAATCTTCATTAAATTGAGAGGTTTCTTTTTATACTAATAGGTTTACGAAAAACGTTTACGGTTACTAGCTTCATGTTGAATATGGAGAATTAAATCCGCCTTTTTGTCAGATGAAGTGTACCAGATGTCATGTTCGCTAGCGAAAGTTCGTAGCCAAGCACAAGTCTTTTCTTCTAAATCTGAAGGTAAATCCAAAAGCTCCACTTTATCTTTTAGAGACTTAATAGCAGTATCTAATGCGAAAAGAAGGCGTTCCTGCGTATTGCCTGTTGCCTTATCGAAAACACTTGCTGCGAGTTTTAGCGCTTTAGGATTCTCAGCCAAGTTCTGCCTGGTAGACTCTAAAGCACCGTTTTTAAACATTATTCCAATTTCCATTTTTTCCTGCCTTTGTAGAAGGAGTATGTTAATGTATTTAACTGTAAGCGCGTTTTAGTACTTAACTTTCTAATAATAAAAGGAGGTAAACAGTGTTTTACACTTATTCAAATAGCATTAAAGAATAAAAATGGCAAGAAAGAATGGGCACAGGGAGTAAAACTATAAAAATTTGGATACTATGAAATCTTCATACGGAAATTGACCCTGAAGGAGTAACTGCTACAATTACCCTCAAAAAAATATGAGGTAATAAAAAAATTAATGCAAAACTTAAAAATAATGCAATTTACTTAGTAGACGACCTGCTTGTTAAAGTAGAAAATTTAAAACAATAGTTAAAGTGCCAATAACGCAAAGTGTAAACGTTTTACCTTTAACATGGGTTGAGATTCAAGAGGGATATAGGTATTTAGAGAAAAAGAATCTACACATACCAGAGTATAAAATCGTACTTATTTATTCCGAAAAGTGTAGTGCCCTAGATTGTTTCTTTAATACTATTTCCAAGTTACCAGTTTTTAATCCATCAAACCACCAACCCTTAACCTATAGTATTGACACAAACTTTACTAGTGAGCCTATATGTGAAATCCATCAGCTGCCAATGGGCCCCTCTAATACTTTTGAAAACTCACAGCACGAAATTGACTATCTTTACTCAGCAACTTCTTTAGCAAAACTTAAAAAGTATGACTTCAACCAGATTATCAACAATTGTAATGAAGTTGAGAAAGAGGTTAATGAGATTTATAAAAATGCGGCATCAAGACTTTATATTAAGGCGGTAAATCCCGTATTAAGTAGATACAATAATTATCTCGAAAAAGATATGAGAAAACTTCTAGAAAAAGCCGAAAATGGTAAAATTGATAGGATTAATGATCTTAACAAAGCGTTAAGATATTCGCGTGAACTAGAAGTAAGAAAAAACAAAAAGTCCACAGATATTCTAAGTAGAGTACTCGGGGAATTTAATAAAATTTATATTGACTACAATATCTCTTACAGAAATTTGAAATTTGAAAAAAATCCTATAAATGATTTTGAAAAATTAAATAATCATTTTAATACTTATATTAAAAAACAATTCATTAAAATATTAGAGAAACTTAGTAAAAATTACGATTTATCTGAACCGTTAAGAAGCTATGAACTCGTAAAGAAAAATTACGAAGGGGTGAAAGAAAAATTTATCGAAATAAATCCCGCATTCTCAGATAACCAAATCTTCCTATCTCTTCAAGGGGAGCCAATCCAAAATGCTCTTTTTGACCCAACCTATATAAGCGCAGAACCATCTAATATATGCGTATATATGATAAACGATATATTCCCGGCTGAAGGAATGATAACCAGACAAGACAGGAATATGCTCGGTCAGAGTAGAACTGTGTATAAAATAACATTTGAAGATTTCTTAAATTTCTACCTATTTTTCAATAGGATACTAGACTCTAGCATGTACTCTTCAAAAGACAAATCCCTAGTTTTAGATGCTTCGGTTTTGTGGGATAGGGACCATCAGTCACCGTATTACGAATTTGACGACGCTGTAGATATAGCTAAGATTTTATAGTAATGCTACTATGTGCTCTAGATAGGAATTACAAGCGCCCTAATGGGTTCTTAAAAAGGGTAGTAAAATAGAGTTTATAGAACTAGGCTAGAAAGTCGAGTTAGAAATCATAAGAAAAAATTTATAACTTTAAATTACACAACATATTGAATCATATGTTGT
>CAITGN010000199.1:0-5209 GCA_903891965.1 uncultured Bacteroidota bacterium | reverse complement strand
CTATTGAACACAATATTGAAATGGAAGTGCACGCCGATATAAACACGAATCCGCAATTCAAAAGCAATGACGCTTTAAAAGAAGCCATGGGATATATATTAGGAATGGGCTTTGCCTTTAAAGCCAAGCCAGAAGCCTTTGCAAGCAGTTGCTGTGCAGACAAGGCGGTGAATTAAATAAATGTATTAAAGCCCTTTAATGTATTAAAGTCCTTCAGCGTCTAGTTTATTGTATTGGTCAATACAGGCTATTACCTCATCTACACCTGTTCTTTTTTCTGCACTGGTTACAAAGCCTTGAGGTAAAAAAGGAAGTATTTCATTCAGTGCATCAAAAAATGATTTTACATTTCTTGCTACCACACCTGGTTTCTCTTTATCTGATTTAGTAAATATAAGTGTGAAAGGTATTTCCCATTTGAATAATTGTTCTACAAATTCTAAATCAATTTTTTGAGGAGCATGTCTACTATCAATTAAAACAAATACTCGGTTTAAGTTTTCTCTTTTTCTTAAATAGTTTTCTATCATTTGCTCCCATCTTCTTCTACTACTTTGAGATACTTTGGCAAATCCATAACCGGGTAAATCTACTATATACCATTTTTCTTGTTTGCCTTTGGCGACACTATTGCTTGTAATTTCAAAGTGGTTGATTAGCTGTGTTTTTCCAGGCGTGCCCGAAGTCTTGGCCAAGTTTTTTTGTCCGCATAAGGCATTGATAATAGAAGACTTGCCTACATTACTTCTTCCAATAAAGGCATATTCTGGCGCCTTCAATGCAGGGCATTGATCAAAACTAGGACTTGAAATTAAATAAGTTGCTTTAACAATTTTCATACTTTAAGAGCCTTATTTAGCTGCGCCTTCTGGTTTTGTAGGTCTTTTTAACTTTAGGCTGTCAGCAGGGTAGGTTGCTTTAATGGTATCAATTATATTTTGGCACCAATTAGAAATTAAAGCTTTTTCTGCTTCTGTTAATTTAGCTTCAGTATGTATAATGGTATAAGAAGGTAAAGGCATTTCACCTTCTTTAATTTGCTCAATTACTTCTTCTAATTTTTTATTTTGCTTACCAATTCTATAGCCAGCAAATTCATTAATATTAAAATGACGCTTGCCGTCTTTTACATGATCAGCTAACCAATAGCCAATAGGTTGAATGGATGCGTAGAAAGGATATTTTGTGTTGTTGGTATGACAATCGGCGCAGGCCTTATCAAATACTAATTTGACACTATCAGACATAGGATATAGAGTGGTAATATCTTTAGTAACATCGCCTGAATTATTTTTTGCGGGGCGAATAAATTGGATTACGATTAATGCGACTAGTAACCCAATAAGTATTTTCTTGATCATAATATTGTTTTTAAGTTGGTTATAAATAGATAATATGTCTTTGACAATTTTATTCTTTGCTAAGTTTAACAATATAGTGATTCTTTTATTGCTAAACTATGATTTGACTATTACTTAAAGATAATATTAATTCATAATTTTATTAAATTAATACATCACCGGTCATCTCAATAGGAATGTCTAAGCCCATTACTTTTAAGATAGTAGGGGCTAGGTCACCTAATTTACCTGGTTTTATGCTGCCTTTCCAGTCCTTGTCTATAATGAAAAAAGGCACCAAATTAAGTGTATGCGCTGTGTTAGGGCTGCCGTCTTCATTAATCATATAGTCGGCATTGCCATGATCGGCTGTTAAAAAGATAGTATAACCATTCTCTACACCAGCAGTAACAATTTTTTCAACGCAAGCATCCACCGTTTCCACCGCCTTCATCACGGCTGAAAATACACCTGTATGACCTACCATATCGGCATTGGCAAAGTTTAAGCAAACAAAATCGGGATTGCCTGCTTTAATTTCAGGCAATAATTTATCGGTTAATTCCGCTGCACTCATTTCAGGTTGTAAATCATAGGTAGCTACTTTAGGAGAAGGGGCCATAATTCTTGTTTCACCTTCAAATGGTAATTCTCTACCACCACTAAAGAAAAAAGTTACATGGGGATATTTTTCCGTCTCTGCAATTCTAATTTGTTTCTTTTTGTGTTTTGCTAAAACTTCTCCCAAGGTATTTTCTAAATTATCATTTTCAAAAATGATATTTACTTTTTTAAAGGTTTCGTCATATTTTGTAATGGTGGTATAATGTAAGTCCAATTTTTTCATACCAAAGTCTGGAAAATCTTTTTGGCTAAGTACTTCAGTAATTTCTCTACAACGGTCGGTTCTAAAATTAAAGCATAGCACTGCATGTCCGTCTTTTATAGTAGCAATGGGTTTGCCATTTTCAGTTAGAACTGTTGGTTTTATAAATTCATCTGTAATATTACTAGCATAGTTGGCTTTAATAGAATCAATAGCAGAAGCTGCTATCGGCCCTTCTGCTTTCACTAAACAGTCATAGGCTAGTTGAACTCTTTCCCATCTTTTATCTCTATCCATGGCATAATACCTGCCACTTACAGTCGCAATTTTTCCTGCTGAATTTTTTAAATGATTTTCAAGGTCTTCGATATAGCCTAATCCACTTTTAGGATCGGTATCTCTTCCATCGGTAAAGGCATGAATATAAATTTCACTTAAGCCTTTTGCTTTACATAAATCACAAATAGCTTTTAAATGACTTGTATGTGAATGCACACCACCATCACTTATTAAACCTAATAAATGTAATGGCTTATTATTTTGTTTTGCATAGTCAATAGCTGCTAATAAAGTGGGGTTGCTTGCAAGCTCACCTGTTTTAATAGCTACATTAATTCTTTGTAATTCTTGGTATACTATACGGCCAGCGCCTAAATTTAAATGACCCACTTCACTATTTCCCATTTGGCCCTCTGGTAAACCAACGGCTTCACCACAAGTCACTAGGGTGGTGTGAGGATAATTCTTGTATAAACTTGTTACGAAAGGTACTTTGGCTTGTTGTATAGCATCTGAAGCAGGCACCAGTCCTAATCCCCATCCGTCCATGATCACCAACATTAGTTTTTTTGACATAATTCTTCCTTTATTTTAGCCTTAACTTTGTTTTTATTAATTTGTACCACAAAGTTTCAAAATACTAGGCAGACTACAAACTTTATACTGTTATAATACCTGAAAAATGAGCAAAAAAGGCAAATCAAATCAATCTAGTCAAAATAGTTCTCCCTTAGTGTATAGTACTAATCCAGATTACATGCTGCCAAGGGAAGAAGAATCGGTACTTACTTTAGCGCCAGCGGATCAATTACTGAAAGTTATTTTAGAGACCAAACATAGGGCTGGAAAAACAGTGACTATTGTGTATGGTTTTGAAGGCTCGCTGGAGGCGATGAATGATTTAGGCAAGGCCTTAAAAAACCATTGTGGAACAGGAGGCTCGGTGAAGGATGGAGAAATTATTATACAAGGCGATCACCGTCAAAAAATATTTCAATATCTAAAGCAGAAGGGATACCAAAAAGCGAAGCTTTAATTGTAAAAATTCTAGCAGTAAAGTTGTAGTACTAAATTTCTAGTAGTAATGCTTTAATAGTAAATCTCTAGTAGTAAATCTCTAAATTTAATCTTGTTTTTAATTCCTGTACCAAGGGATACTGCGCTGCAATACGTTCGTATTTTTGTTTGCTATTCAAACTTAAATGTAAAGGAACATCTTCTTTTTCACTAGCCGCCACCAGTATACTAAATTGAATAGCGCGGTTGTGAAAATGTTCCCACACTTTTTCAAGTACATTCATTCTTTCTTGCTCCACAAATTTTTGTGCCGTTAAAGCAGGAACAGTTATCGTAAAATGAGTTTCGTTTTCGATATCTAATTGAGCTAATTTAAAAGTACTAGCGGCGGAGTGTTTTAAAGCAGTCTCTAAAGTAATAGTGAAATCATCCCAACATTTTCTTAAATCGTCCATGGTAAGTGGAATAGAATCGATGACTTCTTCAATCTTGTACTTCTCTCCGTATTTATTTTGAAGTACAGCGAGTAAATTTTTATTGCTGCCTTTCTGTGTAGGTACTGCGCTAGGTAAATTGCTAGTTGTAGCATTAGTAGTTGTAGTATTAGTAGTTGTAGCAGAAGCAGAAGTGCTAGCACGAGAAGAACTAACAGTAGAAGCACTAGCAGAACTAAGACTAGAAGAAGTAGTGGTAGATGAAGCGTTTGAACTTGAAATAGAACTAGTTTTAGCGGCAGCTGGTTTTACAACAGATGGCTGTTCTATAATTAATTTAGCCTCCTTAGTGACAACTGAATTACTTAATGGAATAATTTTCTTTAATCGAATAGGGTAGTGGCTATCAACTAGTTTTTTTTTTACAACTTGGCTATCCTCCATGCTTAGTTCAATAGCTTGTTGTAAAAAGTTGAGTTTAATAATGGCCATTTCTACATGCAACCTTTTATTGCGCGCCATTTTAAATTGAATCTCGGCTTCGTTTAATAAGTTTAGGGCACTTACTAAATAAGGAGTGCTCATTTCTTTTGATACACTAATATATTGTTCTCTCCATCCTTCAATGGATTCTAATAATTTAGCACTTGCAGGGTCCTTGCAAACTAATAAGTTTCTAATAAAGCCGGCAAGTCCGTATAAAACCATATCTCCCTCAAAACCTTTTTGATTAATCTCATCATACAATAACATGGCCTTGGTAAGGTCCTGTTTCGTAAGGTGGTCTAGTAATTTAAAAAAGTAAGCCTCGTCTAAAATATTTAAATGCTCTAAAGTATTTTCATAAGTTAAAGCCCCATTAGAAAAACTCACTATTTTATCTAAAATACTAAGAGCATCACGCATACAACCTTCACTTTTTTGCGCAATTAATTGCAATGCATTTTTTTCAGCCTTGATATTTTCTTTACCAATAATTTCTTCCAAATGTGCTACGGTATCATTAGAAGTAATACGTCTAAAATCAAAAATTTGACAACGACTTAAAATGGTAGGAAGAATTTTATGTTTTTCAGTAGTGGCTAAAATAAATATAGCATAGGGTGGTGGCTCTTCTAAAGTTTTCAAAAAAGCATTGAAGGCACTGGTACTTAACATGTGTACCTCATCTACTATATATACTTTGTATTTACCCGCTTGAGGTGCAAAACGCACTTGCTCTACTAAGGTTCTAATATCATCCACTGAATTATTAGAAGCTGCATCTAATTCATGAATATTTAAACTAGCTCCTTTCTCGAAAGAAACACATG
>CAITGN010000198.1:0-10883 GCA_903891965.1 uncultured Bacteroidota bacterium | reverse complement strand
GGCTAAGGCAAGACCTTGTGGTTTAGCACAAGGCCCTGATGGTTCTATTTATGTTAGTGATGATACCAAGGGTGCTATTTTTAAAATTAGTTACAGCAAATAGTTTTTTAAACGAGCGGCTTAAAAAAATTGTAATTAAACAAATAAACTGAGACTAAGTATGGTGAATGTATCAATAAAAAGGCTGATTAAGCTTGGGGTATTTATTTCCTTTTTTATTATTGCAGTAGCTGGCAATGCCCAGAATAAAATGAATGGCAAAAAGATTTATGAAACCAGGTGTTTAGTTTGTCATCAGTCAGATGGAGGTGGAGTGCCAAATATGAACCCTCCTTTAGATGGTTCAACCAATGTGAATGGAAAAGATATAGCAAGACTGGTGAAGATTATTAGAAATGGATACGATGAAAGAGTAGCCTTAGATGGTATGTATTATAATAATGCCATGACAGCAAATCCCGATTTAAAAGAAGACGCCATTGCTGATGTGCTTACTTATATCAGAACTAGTTGGTCGAATAAAGCAACTGCAGTAACTATTAGTCAAGTAAAAGCAGCCTTGCTTAAAAACAAGGCCGCAAAGAAGTAAAAATATATGAGACCCATTTTGTTTATAGATAGAGACGGTGTTGTTTTGGAAGAACCCAAATCGGATTATCAAATTGATAGTGTAGACAAAACGCGTTTTGTAAAAGGGGCTATTTCTAATTTACAAAAAATTGCAGCAGAACTAGGTTATTATAAAGTAATGGTCACCAACCAAGACGGCTTAGGTACTGCTTCTTATCCCAAAGAACAATTTGAGCCTTATCAAAATTTAATGCTAGACACTTTAGCGAAGGAAGGTTTTGTATTTGATGAAATACATATCGATGCTAGTTTTGAAAAAGACAAAGCGCCTTCACGAAAGCCTGGAACTGCACTTCTACAACATTTAATGGGAAATGAAGCATTCGATATTCAACATTCATTTGTGATTGGAGATAGATGGTCCGACATTACACTTGCTAAAAACTTAGGGTGCAAGGCTATTTATTTAAAATCGGGTAATCACGAACTTAGTGCGGAACAAGAACAATCTTTAAGAGATACCATTGCACTAGAAACCGATTCTTGGGATACTATATATTCTTTTTTGAAATTAGGTCTTCGACAAGTAGAGCATGAAAGAAATACGAAAGAGACTAAAATTAAAGTATCCTTAAACTTAGATGGCACGGGTAAGGCAAGCATTCAAACAGGACTTGGATTTTTTGATCATATGTTAGAGCAAATAGCAAGACATGGCTCCATTGATTTAAATATTCATTGCGATGGTGATTTACATATTGATGAACACCATACCATTGAAGATGTTGGTTTGGCCTTAGGGGAAGCCTTCGCAAAAGGCTTAACGGATAAAAGAGGCATGGAGCGTTATGGTTTTGCACTACCCATGGACGAAGCTGAAGCCAAAGTATTAATAGATTTTGGAGGCCGTAATTGGATTGTTTGGGACGCAAAATTTAGCCGAGAGAAAGTAGGGGAAATGCCCACTGAAATGTTCTTTCATTTCTTTAAGTCTTTCAGCGACGCTGCTAAATGTAATTTGAATGTAAGCTGCCAAGGGGAGAATGAGCACCATAAAATTGAGGCCATTTTCAAGGCCTTCGCCAAAGCTATTAAAATGGCTGTACACCGCGACCCCCATAGCAACCAATTACCCAGTACCAAGGGGGTTTTATAGGTCCTAACAGGTGGTAGCCTGGCGTATAGGTTTTTTTGGTAGAAAATACACATTGTCTTAGATTTGCAATAGAATGAAACAAACAAACAACATATGGTGGTGGCATACAAAATCCGTTAGGGTATTGTAGTGACATAACTATATTGTCAAATTATACATGAACCCTAACAGCAATGTTGGGGTTTGTTTTTTTAACGAATGACCGAAGGAATATGCAAAAATTGATGATTGAAACCACTGTCACTAAAATGTTGGCAGACACTTTCACACCGGTAGGTATTTATCTACGTTTGAGAGATAGATATAGGGATACTATTTTATTAGAAAGCACCGATTCTCATGCTGCTGAAAATAGTTATTCTTTTATTGGGGTGAATGCTATTGGAGGTATTGAAATTTCTTCTATAAATGAAATTGAATATAAATATCCTAACCAAGAGCCGGAGAAAGAAACCATTAAAAATGTACATGCCGCACCCGATCGTATTTGGGCCTATATGCAACAATATGAAATGAAAGGAGCAGGGGAGAAGGAAGCATCTTTTGCACAAGGCTTATATGGTTATACAGCCTATGATGCTATTCCTTTTTTTGATACTATTGAATTTAAAAAAGGAGATCCTATTATTCCTTTAATGCGTTATCGATTATATCAATACGTAATTGCCTTTAATCATTTTAAAGATGAAATATTTATTTGTGAAAATAAAATAGCAGGTATTGCTTCCGATTACAATGCACTGGTATCTTATATTAAAAGTAAGGACCTACCTCAATATCCTTTCTCGATGAAAGGAGAAGAAAGTTCTAATTTAACCGACGAGCAGTACCGTGATGCGGTGAAAAAAGGCATTCAGCATTGTATGCGTGGCGACGTATTTCAAATTGTATTAAGTAGAAGGTTCCAGCAAAGCTTCCAAGGCGATGAATTTAACGTTTACAGAACGCTTCGAAATATTAATCCTTCTCCTTATTTATTCTTCTTTGATTACGGCGATTATAAATTAATGGGTTCTTCTCCAGAAGCGCAAATTATTATTAAAAATGGGAAGGCCATTGTGCATCCCATTGCAGGTACTTTTAAAAGAACTGGGGATGAAGCCAAGGATGCAGCAATGACCCAGCAATTATTAGACGATCCTAAAGAAAATGCGGAGCATGTAATGCTAGTGGATTTAGCTAGAAACGATTTAAGCCGTGTTTGTACTGAAGTTAAAGTAAAACAATACCGACAAGTACATTATTATAGTCATGTGATTCATTTAGTAAGTGAAGTAGAAGGGGTAGTGGCAAAAGAGGCTAATCCTTTGCAATTAGTTTCAAAAACTTTTCCTGCGGGCACCTTAAGTGGTGCGCCTAAGTTTAAAGCCATGCAATTAATTGATGCCATTGAGCCTACTAAGAGGTCTTATTATGGAGGTTGTATTGGTTTTCTAGGTTTTGATGGTTCTTGCAACCAAGCCATTATGATTCGTACTTTTTTAAGTAAGCAAAATACACTTACTTATCAAGCAGGTGCAGGGGTGGTGGCTGCCAGTGTGCCAGAAAATGAATTGCAGGAAGTAAATAATAAATTGAACGCCTTAAAAACGGCCATTGTATTAGCAGAAAAAATACATGGTTAATTTTTGAATATAGAAATATAGAACTATCATTCTTGAACATAGAAATAAGTGAAAATGAAAATATTGGTTTTTGATAATTACGATTCCTTTACCTACAACCTAGTACAGTTGATTAGGGAAATAGCGCCCATGGCTTCTTTGGAAGTACATAGAAATAATGAGATTGCTTTAGAGGATATAAAAGCTTTTGATAAAATTTTATTATCACCTGGTCCGGGTTTACCTTCTGAGTCGGGTTTGTTGTTGCCCCTTCTAAAAGAATACGCAGCTAGTAAATCTATTTTCGGTGTCTGTTTGGGTCAACAAGCTATTGGAGAAAATTTTGGAGGGAAGCTAACTAATTTAAGTAAAGTCTATCATGGCGTAGCAACACCTGTGCATATTACTACTGCATCTAGTTTATTTGAAGGAATGCCTACAACATTTAATGTGGGTCGTTATCATAGTTGGGTGGTAGATGAAAATAATTTCCCAGCCGATTTAGTAGTGACTTCTAAAGACGATCAAGGTTTTATTATGTCCTTAGAACATAAAAAATATGATGTGAAAGGGGTGCAATACCATCCAGAAAGTGTGTTAACACCCATGGGTGCTACCATTATAAAAAATTGGTTAAAAAAATAAGTATGAAAAAATTATTACAATATTTATTTGAGCATAAGACCTTGACTAGAGAACAGGCTAGGGAGGTACTTGTGGAAATTTCTCAAGGCAAGTACAATGAACATGAAATTACTTCCTTTGTGACAGTTTATTTAATGCGCAGTATTACCATTGAAGAATTAATGGGTTTTAGAGATGCCTTACTTTCTTTAGCAGTGAAAGTGAATTTAGGGGTAGACGATGCAATTGATATAGTAGGAACCGGGGGTGATGGGAAGGATACTTTTAATATATCCACACTTGCTTGTTTTATAGTAGCTGGGGCGGGACAGAAAGTAGTGAAGCATGGTAACTATGGCGCTTCTAGTGTAAGTGGTGCTTCGAATGTGATGGAGCAAATGGGCTATGTATTTAAAAATGAAGAAGCCTCCTTGGCTAAAGAAGTAAAAGAGGCGGGTATTTGTTTTTTACATGCGCCTTTATTTCACCCTGCTTTAAAAACGGTAGGTCCTATTCGAAGAAATATAGGGGTGCGTACTTTTTTTAATATGCTAGGGCCTATTGTGAATCCTGCTCAACCAAAGTTTCAATTAATTGGTGTGTATAATTTAGAGATGGCAAGAATATACAATTACTTGTTACAGTCCATAGGCAAAGATTTTACCTTAATACATAGTTTAGATGGGTATGATGAAATTGCTTTAACCACCGATACAAAAGTTATAAATAATAAAGGTGAGTATATTATGACACCTTATCAATTGGGTAAGAAAAAAGTATTTAGTGAAGAGTTGCATGGAGGAAAGACAGTGGAAGAGGCGGCTGCCATTTTTAAAAATATTATTCAAGGCAAGGGAACCTGGTCACAAAATGCAGTGGTATTATCGAATGCGGCCATGGCTTTATTTGTAACAGGCAAGTATGAAACTTATGAATTAGCTTTTCAAGCGGCTGTTTCAAGTTTAGAGTCGGGAGCTGCTTATAAAAGTTTAGAAAAATTAATTAGTTTACAATGAGTAGTAAAATTATAAGTACGAATATATTAGCAACTATCGTAGCTCATAAGTTTAAGGAAGTGGCTGCGCGTAAAAATGAAATTAGTATTTCGCAATTAGAAGCTATGCCCTTATTTTCAAAGCAAGCCCTTTCTTTAAAATCGAATTTATTAAAGCAAGATACTACGGGCATTATTGCAGAATTTAAAAGAAGGTCCCCTTCTAAAGGCATTATTAATGATAAGGCTTCGGTAAAAGAAGTAACAGCAGCCTACCATGCATATGGTGCAGCGGGTATATCTGTATTAACGGATGTTGAATTTTTTGGAGGTAGTTTAGATGATTTATCTATTACCATTCAAAATGAAATACCCGTATTAAGAAAAGAATTTATTATAGATGAGTTTCAAATTATTGAAGCAAAGGCTTATGGTGCTTCGGTGATATTATTAATTGCCTCATGCTTAACACCCGCCACTACGGAATTATTAGCGGGTACGGCGAAAGAACTAGGTATGGAAGTTTTATTAGAATTACACGACGAAACAGAACTAGAACATATTTGCGATGAAGTAGATTTTGTGGGTATAAACAACAGAAGTTTAAAGTCTTTTGAAGTGAATATTAATCATTCATTAGAACTTAAAAATAAACTACCTAAAGGGAAATTAAGTATTGCTGAAAGTGGTATTTATAGTGAAGAGACTTATCGATTATTAAAAAACGAGGGCTTCGATGGTTTTTTAATGGGAGAGTATTTTATGAAAGAGGAAAATCCGGCATTGGCATTTGAATTATTTACAAAAGCAATCAAAACAAACTAAGATGCAATTTAAAGTTTGTGGCATAACAAATATTGAACAAGCCGAGGCTATTACTAGCCAAGGCGTGCATTATATTGGATTTATTTTTTATCCAAGTTCGAAGAGATATGCGCTGGCTAATTTAAGTTTAGAAGATATTGCTACGTTTAAACCAACTACCGCTAAAAAAGTAGGTGTATTTGTGAATGAGACTATTGAAAATGTTTTAGATACCGCTCGTAAAGCAGGACTTGATATGATTCAATTACATGGTGACGAGGACGCTTCCTATTGTGCTACTATTCAAGAAGCCTTTCCTGTTATTAAAGTATTTAGAGTTTCCAAAGACCTGCCCAATTTCACTGCCTTTGAAAATGCGGCTGCTTATTATTTATTTGATACCGACAGCGCTTTGTATGGAGGCACGGGTCAGCATTTTAATTGGGAGCTTATTAAGAAAACACGATTCAATAAACCTTTTTTCTTAAGTGGCGGTATTGGTATTAATGATGTACAAGGAATACAAGTATTGAAAGCGGCCACGGCCGGCAAGGATTTAGTGGCCTTAGATATGAATAGTAAATTTGAAACAAGTCCAGGAATTAAAAATATTGAATTAATTAAAACTTTTATAGATGCCTTTATTTAATGTAAACGAGAATTATCAAAACCCTACAGCAGAAGGTTACTATGGTGCTTTTGGGGGAGCCTATATTCCAGAAATGTTATATGGCAATGTGGAGACATTGAAAACGCAGTATTTGCAAATTATGCAAGACCCTAGTTTTCAAGCAGAGTTTCAACAGTTATTGAAAGACTATGTGGGAAGACCTACACCTCTTTTTTTAGCAGAACGTTTAAGTAAAGAAATAGGTGCTACTATTTATTTAAAAAGAGAAGACCTCTGTCATACAGGGGCACATAAAATAAATAATACCATTGGTCAAATTATTTTAGCACAAAAATTAGGCAAGAAAAAAATTATTGCTGAAACGGGTGCTGGTCAACATGGTGTGGCAACGGCTACTGTATGTGCCTTAAAAGGAATGGAATGTGTGGTATATATGGGAGAAAAAGATATTGAAAGACAGGCGCCCAATGTAGCGCGTATGAAAATGTTAGGAGCAACCGTTATTCCTGCAAAAAGTGGAAGTAAAACTTTAAAGGATGCCACTAATGAGGCCATTAGAGCTTGGATTAACGAGCCTAATGAAACACATTATATTATAGGTAGCGTGGTAGGGCCTCATCCTTATCCAGATATGGTAGCGCGTTTTCAAAGTGTGATTAGTGAAGAAATAAGAAAACAATTAAAAGAAAAAACAGGTACAGAACTTCCTACCCATGTGGTGGCCTGTGTAGGTGGGGGTAGTAATGCAGCAGGTGCTTTTTATCATTTTTTAAATGAACCTACTGTTCAACTTGTTGCTGTAGAAGCAGCAGGTCATGGAGTGCATTCAGGATTAAGTGCTGCCACTACGCAGTTAGGTACCCCTGGTATTTTACATGGCTCTAAAAGTATAGTTATGCAAACCAGCGATGGTCAAGTGGTGGAGCCGCATAGTATTTCTGCAGGTTTAGATTATCCGGGAATTGGCCCCTTGCATGCTTATTTATATGAAAGCAAAAGAGGAACATTCTTAAGTGCCACGGATGAAGAAGCATTGGAGTCCGCATTTCATCTTTCAAAAATAGAAGGTATTATTCCTGCACTAGAAACGGCGCATGCTTTTTCAGTGCTTCCAAAAATGAATTTAAAAGCTTCTGATGTGGTCGTGGTTTGTTTAAGTGGTAGAGGTGATAAAGACTTAGCCACTTATATGGAACATTTATAAAGCATAAAATAAAAATATGTCTAAGTTAGAGTTAGTATTTAAAGAAAAGTCAAAGCGCATTTTAAATGTGTATTGCACTGCGGGATATCCTGCATTAGATAGCACTATGAAAGTAATGGCAAGTTTGCAAAAAAACGGCGCAGATATTATTGAATTAGGCATGCCCTATAGTGATCCCTTAGCCGATGGAGAAGTGATACAAGTAAGTAGTATGAAGGCCTTAGCGAATGGAATGAATATTGCAGTTTTATTTGAGCAAATTCAGGATATGCGAAAAAGCATTTCTATTCCTGTGATATTAATGGGCTATATGAATCCTATTTTACAATATGGTTTTGAAGCTTTTTGTAAAAAAGCAAAAGAAGTAGGTATTGATGGACTTATTTTGCCCGACCTTCCTTTATTTGAATTTGAACAGTCTTATGGAAAAATAATTAAGGAAAATGGTTTAGACTTTATTTTCTTAGTGACTCCAGAAACACCCGAGCAAAGAGTAAAAAAATTAGATAGCTTAACAAATGGATTTTTATATGCAGTAAGTTCTTCTGCCACCACTGGGAAAGAAAAGGATTTTAATCTAGTTGCCCAGTATTTGCAAAAATTACAAAACATGCAATTAAAGAATCCCATTTTAGTGGGTTTTGGCATTAAGGATAAGGCTACCTTTGATGCAGCCACTGTGCATACGCAAGGAGCTATTATTGGTTCTGCTTATATTCAGGTTTTATCTAAAGGCGGGGATATTGAAACAAGTACTAGCCAATTTTTAAATAGTGTTTTAAGCGCCTAGGTAAATAAACAAATGAAAACAGTCATCATTAAGTACAATGCAGGTAATATTCAATCGGTGCTATATGCACTCGAGAGATTGGGCGTGTCTGCCATGGTTACAGATTCTATGGAAGAAATAAATACCGCCGATAAAGTTATTTTTCCTGGCGTGGGGGAAGCGAGCACTGCTATGCAATACCTAAGAGAAAGAAATTTAGATACGCTTATAAAAAATTTAAAGCAACCCGTTTTAGGTATTTGTTTAGGTATGCAGTTAATGTGTACACATTCCACAGAAAACAACACTAGTTGTTTAGGTATTTTTGAGGAGCAAGTAAAGCAATTTGAAACCAGCGACCCAAGTATTAAAATCCCTCAAATGGGTTGGAATACAATTGCTGCATTGAAGACCCCCTTATTTAAAGGTATTGCAGAAAATAGTTTCGCCTATTTTGTACACGGCTATTTTGCTGCTTTAGGAAAGCATACTATTGCCACTACCCATTATATTCAAGACTATAGTAGTGCTTTACAGAAGGATAATTTTTATGGAGTGCAATTTCATCCAGAAAAATCGGCTAATGCAGGCGAACAAATAATACAAAATTTCCTAGCACTATAAAAAACAACAACTTAGATGCAAATTATACCGGCTATAGATATTATTGAAGGCAAATGTGTTCGTTTAACGGAAGGAGATTACGCACAAAAGAAAATATACAACGAAGACCCCTTAGAAGTGGCCAAGGCTTTTGAAGGTATTGGATTAATGCGTTTACATTTAGTAGACTTAGACGGTGCCAAAGCTGGACAGGTAGTGAATTGGAAAGTTTTAGAAAAAATTGCCAATAATACTGAACTTAAAATAGATTTTGGAGGGGGTATTAAAACGGAGGCTACTTTAAAAACCGTATTAGATACAGGAGCCACCTATGCAACCATTGGAAGTTTGGCAGTTAAAAATGAATTATTATTTCAAGAGTGGATAGCTAGGTTCGGGGCCAAGGTTTTTATGTTAGGCGCCGATGTGTTGGATGAAAAGTTAGCCATTGGTGGTTGGTTAGAAAAAACAGAGATATCGGTATTTGATTTTATGAAATCATATATAGATAAAGGGGTAAAACAAATATTTTGCACCGATATTAAAAAAGATGGCAAATTACAAGGCCCTTCTATTGAGCTATATCTAAAAATTATAGAACAATTTCCCAATTTGCAATTAATTGCTAGTGGGGGTGTAAGTTCTCTAGATGATTTAATAGAACTAGAAGAGATAGGATGTAGCGCTGCTATTGTGGGCAAGGCTATTTATGAAAATAAAATTACCATTTCGGAATTAGCCAATTTCAATTAATTCATTTCATTTTTAACGAATACCATTCATGTTAACCAAACGCATTATACCTTGTTTAGATATCAAAGACGGTCGCACTGTGAAGGGTGTGAACTTTGAGCAGTTAAGAGATGCAGGAGACCCTGTAGAACTAGCTGCTTTCTATGCAAGCGAAGGTGCAGACGAATTGGTATTCTTAGATATTACAGCCACCGTTGAAAAGAGAAAAACTTTAAGTGAGCTAGTGAATAAAATTGCACATAAAATTAATATTCCTTTTACGGTAGGTGGGGGCATTCAAACAGAAGAGGATGTGAGTATTTTATTACAAAATGGAGCCGATAAAATTTCTATCAATACAGCGGCTTTTCAAAACCCTGACATCATTCATCGCTTTGCCAAAAACTTTGGAAGCCAGTGTGTGGTACTTGCTATTGATACAAAATTAGAAGCCGATGGTAATTGGTATGTGTATTTAAAGGGCGGCAGAGAAAAGACCAATACCTTAACTATGGACTGGGCTAAGCAAGCGGTAGACCTTGGTGTAGGAGAAATTTTATTAACCTCAATGAATCATGATGGCACTAAGCAAGGTTTTGCCTTGGATATAACTGCAGCTTTATCTTCAGCCTTAGCTGTTCCTATTATTGCTTCGGGTGGTGGAGGCAATGAAGCTCATTTTTATGATGTTTTTACAACAGGCAAGGCCGATGCTGCATTGGCCGCTAGTATATTTCATTATAAAGAAGTAGCCATCCCTCATTTAAAAAAATATTTAAACAATAAAGGGCTTGCGATAAGAATTTAAATCGTCAAACTAAAGAAAAGATATAACTAATCACATTAATAACTATTTATTTAACTAACTAACTAACTAATACATTCACTATGAATATCAATTTTACAAAATACGCTGACGGACTAGTGCCCGCCATTGTGCAAGACACTAATACTAAAACTGTTTTAATGTTGGGCTTTATGAATCAAGCAGCTGTTGACGCAACACTTGCCGAAGGCAAAGTCACTTTCTATAGCCGTTCTAAAAATAGATTATGGACAAAGGGTGAAGAGAGTGGTAATTTCTTGAATTATATAAGTATGTCTTTAGATTGCGATCAGGATAGTTTATTAATTCAAGCAAGTCCAGAAGGTCCTGTTTGTCATATGGGTACTGATACTTGTTGGGGAGAAG
>CAITGN010000197.1:0-2355 GCA_903891965.1 uncultured Bacteroidota bacterium | reverse complement strand
GCAATAATTGAAGGTTCATTCACTACTACTTCATCGTTGTGAATAATAAGCGTGTTGGCTGTACCTAAGTCCATCGCTATTTCCTGCGTAAAAAAATTAAATAATCCCATTGTAGATCGTTATTTGAATAGTTGAAGTTGAATGAAGCAAAATTCATCTAAAATCCTTACAATACAAAGCTTTTTACAAATGATTCGCAAAGTTTTTTTAACCCAAAACTTTATGCAAACTCGTAGCCAATATCTTTTCTAAAATACATGCCTTCAAACTGAATATGGGAGAGTGCTTTTTGTGCTTTTTGAACTGCATCTTGTAGGTCTGTACCTTTGCTAGTAACCGTTAATACACGACCACCTTTGGTAACGATTGCATTCTCTTGAAACCCAGTACCAGCTTGAAATACAAGGCTGTCGGGTAATTGCTGTGCAAGCTCTATTCCTTGAATGGGAAAGTTTTTTTGATAGGATCCAGGGTAACCGCCACTTACAGCCATCACTGTTGCAAAGGCATTGTCATGGTATTGAATATTTACATCTTCTAAAGTGCCATTATCGACAGCCGCTAGTAGACTTACTAAGTCGGTTTCTAAGCGAGGTAGAATTACTTCAGTTTCTGGGTCCCCCAAGCGACAATTGTATTCAATCACATAGGGTTCTCCCTTGCAATTCATAAGACCAAAGAACACAAAACCTTTATACACAAGGCCTTCCTGCTGAATTCCCTTAATAGTGGGCTCCACAATTTGAGCATTTACTTTATCCATAAAAGCGGCATCCATAAAGGGTACAGGGCTTACGCAACCCATACCACCTGTGTTTAAACCTGTATCTCCTTCGCCAATTCTTTTATAATCCTTGGCATGTCCAATGATTTGATAATGAGTACCATCGGTTAATGCAAAAACACTCACTTCAATACCTTCTAAGAACTGCTCTATCACTACCTTATCGCTGGCAGCGCCAAACTGTTTGTCCTGTAGCATTTCTTTATAACTCGTAAGTGCTTCTTGGTGTGTAGTGGCTATAATAACGCCTTTGCCAGCGGCTAGTCCATCTGCTTTTAAAACTATAGGTAGGGCATGAGCGCTAATGTAGGCAAGGCCTTGCTCATAATTTTCAAGGGTAAATTCGGCATAACTAGCAGTAGGAATTAGATGTCTTTGCATAAAATGTTTACTGAAAGCCTTGCTTCCTTCCAACTGAGCTGCTTTGGCAGAAGGGCCAATAATATTTATATGTTCGGTCAAGGGGTCGTTCGCAAAAAAATCATATATCCCTTTTACAAGAGGTTCCTCTGGTCCCACCACAATCATTTCAATTTGATGTGCTAGGGCTGCTTTTTTGAGGGCATCAAAATCATTTATTTCAATAGGCAAATTCGTTCCAAACTGAGCAGTACCAGGGTTTCCAGGGGCTATAAAGATTTCATCACACTGATGACTTTGGGCCATTTTCCATGCTAATGCATTTTCTCTTCCACCACTACCAATGAGTAAAATATTCATAATTAAAGGGATTGCACCACGAAAGTAAAATTTATTGAATGGATTTTATTAAATTGAGTCAATTAAATAAAACAATTACTTATGTCATCCACTACTCAGAAACATCCCAAAGGATTATATGTTTTGTTTGCAACAGAAATGTGGGAGCGTTTCAACTATTATGGTATGCGCGCTATCTTGGTTTTGTTCTTAACCAAGGCCCTGTTATTTGACAAAGTTTTTGCCTCTCAAGTATATGGTAGTTATACAGGATTAGTTTATTTAACACCCCTTTTAGGAGGCTATATTGCAGATAGGTATTGGGGCAATAACCGCTCTATTATTGCAGGTGGCTTGGTGATGGCCATTGGGGAATTTGTATTATTTTTTTGCGGACATTTTTATGAAAATGCAGGACTAGCCATGCCCTTATTTTATATTGGACTGGGTTGTATGATTGCAGGCAATGGCTTTTTCAAACCCAATATTTCAAGTATGGTAGGTCAGTTGTATGCCAAAGGCGATTCTAGAATTGACGCATCTTATACTATTTTTTATATGGGTATTAATACGGGTGGAGCCATTGGCCCCTTCGTATGCGGTTTTTTAGGAGACACTGGAAAGTCCGGGGATTTTAAATGGGCTTTTTTTGCAGGCGGTGTTGCCATGTTATTAAGTGTCATTACTCAAATGGTTTTTCAGAAAAAATATTTAGTGAATCCAGATGGCCAAGCTATTGGGGAAGCACCTAAAGACGCACCAAAATGGTTTCAAAAAATTCCAGTGATGGTAGGCTTTTTATTTTTAATTTCTTTAGTCACTATTGCTTTAGTGTATATTGATATTAAAGTAGTGAGTTATTTATTTTGGTT
>CAITGN010000196.1:0-3738 GCA_903891965.1 uncultured Bacteroidota bacterium | reverse complement strand
GCTTAAAAAGAAAAATCCAAGTAAAAGGGTGAATCGAATGAACATCTGTTAGTATTATAAGATAGCTATTTCCATACTAGCTACAAAAATAACGCTAGAATTACAGAATTTATTGTTAATGAATACTAAACAGTTAATTTTTTTTAACTTTGTGCCATGAGTAATTTTGATGCCACCAGCTATCCTAAGGATAAAATTAAGGTCTTATTCCTTGAAAACATAAGTGATAAGGCGGTTCAGTATTTTAAAGACCAAGGATATACCGATGTTAAAAAGGTATCTGGGGCTTTGAGTGAAGAGGAATTAATCAAGATTATTAAGGACGTTCACATTTTAGGTATTCGTTCTAAAACCTTTATTTCTAAAAAAGTTTTAGACAGTGCAAAAAAATTACAAGCCATTGGATGTTTTTGTATTGGCATTAATCAAGTGGACTTAAAAGCTTGTAAACAAAAAGGGGTAGCTGTTTTCAATGCACCTTATAGTAATACAAGATCTGTTGCTGAATTAGTCATTGGGGCATCTATTATGCTTATTCGTAAAATTATAGATAAAAATACTGCTGCCCATAAAGGTATTTGGAATAAAGAAGCCAAAGGAAGTTTTGAACTAAGAGGAAAAACTTTAGGCATTATTGGTTATGGTAATATTGGTACGCAGTTAAGTATCATGGCAGAAGCCATGGGAATGAAAATTCAATTCTATGATATTGAAACAAAACTTCCATTAGGAAATGCGAAGCCTGCAAAATCTATAAAGGATATTGTAAGTAGTTCTGATATTATTTCTTTGCATGTTCCTGAAACCAGTCAAACAAAAAATTTAATTAGCAAGTCGGTAATAAGTCAATTCAAACAAGGATCTATTTTAATAAATTATGCGCGTGGAGAAGTAGTAGACCTTGACGCTTTAAGCAAGGCTATCATTGATAAAAAAATAGGAGGGGCTGCCATTGATGTATTTCCTATAGAGCCTGAAAAAAATGGTGATGTATTCACCACTCCGCTACAAGGCTTAGCCAACGTGATGCTGACGCCACATATAGGTGGATCAACGGAAGAAGCACAAGAAAATATTGGAGAAGATGTAAGTATAAAATTATATCAATATTTAGAGCGTGGGGTATCTTATGGTTCACATACTATTCCTTCCATTAGTTTACCGCCAGTTGAAAACGCACATCGTATTTTACATATTCACAATAATGTACCGGGTGTATTGAGCGCGATTAATACAGTGATGTCTAAAAATAAAATAAATATTGTGGGGCAATATTTAAAAACCAATGATGAAATTGGCTATGTGGTATTAGATGTCGATTCTAAATTATCGAAAACCGCCATTGCGCTTTTAAAAGAAGTGAAACATACTATTAGAGCGCGTATGTTGTATTAGTAGATTTTATTTAGGAATGCAATTGTTCTAACATTTTTTTAATCTCATCAGTATCTACAGCTGTGGCTTGTAAATTTTCATTCATAGAATCTTTAGCATAAAGCATTTGAGTAGGTAGCATTTTTCTTGCACTGCTATGCATTTCTTTAGCACCTGTTGCCTGCATAATTTCTTTGATATTATTAGAACGCACACCAGAGCCTGGCATTATTATAATTCTATCACCCGCTTGTTCCACTAATTTTTTTAATAAGGGCATTGCATCTGCTGCATTAGATACTTGACCACTGGTTAAAATACGTTTACAACCTGTTGCAATAATATCTTCTAATGCTTTGAAAGGGTCATTACACCTATCAAAGGCCCTGTGAAAACTAACTTCCATGGGGCTTGCTAAATCCACTAATCTTTTGGTTCTTAGCGTATCAATGCTTCCATCGGCATTTAATAATCCTAAAACAACTCCAGGGTAATCTAATTTTCTAACCATAAGTATATCAGATCTCATGGCATTAAATTCATTTTCCGTATATAAAAAATCGCCTCCTCTAGGTCGAATGATAGGAAATACTGGTTTTGATGTTAAGGAAATTAAAGTAGATAAACTTCCAAAGGAAGGGGTAGTACCGCCTTCTTGAGGGTTCTCGCAAAATTCAATTCTATCGGCACCTGCTTTAATAGCAGCTAAAGCGGCCTCCACCGAAAAAACAGCTATCTCCAATTTTATTTTTGACATAATTGAATTAATCTAAAGAAGATGATTCGAATAATTTATTCCCATCCTTAGTATGCACAGCATAATTAAAACCTTTATGTAATGCATAAGCACCCGCTTCGCCTATTCTATTCAGTGCAATAAAACAAACTTGAATATCCTTTGCCTTTTCTTTTTTAATTCTTCTTATTCTTTCCACCACAAATTTACAAGCCTCTGCTGGAGATTTACCTTGTCTCATTTGTTCCACTACAGCACTAGCACCAGCCACACGAATCACATCTTCTCCTTGTCCAGTGGCTACCACAGCGCCCACTTCATTGTCTACATATAAGCCAGCACCAATAATAGGAGAGTCACCTAAACGGCCTCTCATTTTAAAACCCGCACCACTGGTCGTACAACTGCCAGACAAGTTTCCAAAACTATCTAAGGCAATCATTCCAATAGTATCATGGTTCCAATCTCCATTACTAAGTTTATGTGGCGCCATTAAAGAAGGATCTAATTGACTAGTAGCTTGTTTTCTTTCAATATTAATAACTGGTTTGTACTCCGATTTTTTTAACCAATTTTCATAAGATGATTTTGCATCTTTTGATAAGGTATCTGGCTCTAAGGGGAAGCCTTCAGACACAGCAAATTGTTGTGCGCCTTCACCCACCAGCATTACATGGGGTGTTTTTTCCATCACTCTTCTAGCCACTGATATAGGATGTTTAATACGCTCTAAAAAAGCAACGCTACCGCAATTAAATTCATGATCCATGATAGAAGCATCTAAAGTCACATGACCATCTCTATCGGGGTTACCACTTAAACCTACACAACAGTTAATTTCATCCTCAGTTACTTTCACACCATTTTCAACCGCATCTAATGCCTTTCCACCTACACCAATTACTTTCCATGCAGCAAGGTTAGCTGCTAAACCCGCATCCCATGTAGAAACCACTACAGGATTCACCAATGGATTTAAATTGCTAATTGTATTCGATCCGCCAGTAATATCTTGTACCGTTTTAGGAATAAAGCCAGTGATGGTAAAACTTGAAATACCTAAACCACTTAGGTTCAAAAATTTTCTGCGATCCATGCTCATAGGTGTTCTTTTATATTAATATCAAGGTACGAACAATGCGCATATTTTTAGTACTTTTAATTATAAAATTTATATGCAAGAAATTTTTTCATTATATGGTTGGCAGGTAGATAGTTACGAGCCCATTCAGCAGGGTTTAATCAATAGTACTTATTCTATTGAAACAAATAATGGCAAGTTTATTTTGCAATCCATTAACCATCGTATTTTCAAAAGTCCTTCAGCTATTGATTATAATATCAATGCTATTTCAAAGTACTTGCAAAAGCATCATCCCAATTATTTATTTACCCATTTAGTCCCAACATTAAATGGGAATACTTTAGTGAAATGGGAGGGTGCTTATTATAGAGCCTTTCATAAAATTGAGGGCTATGCTTTAAGTGTTTTAGAAAATGAAAACCAAGTAGAGCAGGCCGCTATGCAATTTGCGGGCTTTACCCATGTTTTAAAAAACTTTGAGGTCAATCAATTAAAAGATACACTGCCCGATTTTCATAATTTACATTTAAGATACCATCAATTT
>CAITGN010000195.1:0-5313 GCA_903891965.1 uncultured Bacteroidota bacterium | reverse complement strand
TTACCTGCAATGGTTCCATATTGTTGTTGTAGTACACTAAGCTCAGCTTGAATAGGAATATTTTCTTCTCTAAAAAGTTCAATACTTTTTTTAACAGAACGTAAATAAGTAAAATAAGCCGACTTGTCTAAGTCTGCAGTAAATGGACAAGCTATTAATTTTTTATTAAGCGCATCTGCATAGGGTTGCATTTTGGGTTGAATCTCCATGCAGAAAAAATTGAAAGATTCTTCTAAAGATTTATCGGTGGTATCGCAGGTCATTTTAATTTGTCTCCAACAAGCATCCTCACTAATAAAGGCCTCTAATTCACTAAGGTTTTGCAGCCATTTTTCAAGGGTGGCAACAGAATCTAAGTCTTGGGCTAATAGGGTCTTAAAATAAGGCTCTAGGCCCTCCCAATTGGTTAAAACAGCATCGGTGGGAAGAAAATGATGGCTTAGTTTTTGAATGTCTGCTGTTCTTGGCATTATATGGTATTTTAAGAGGCAAATTTACTACTTTTACACACTTCAAAAGCGACTAAAAAGTGTCCAATACCATTCATTTACTGCCAGACCACATAGCCAACCAAATAGCGGCTGGAGAGGTCATTCAAAGACCTGCCAGTGCGGTAAAGGAATTGCTTGAAAATGCAGTAGATGCGGGTGCCACCGAAATTAAATTGTACATCAACGATGCCGGCAAGGCCCTGATTCAAGTAGTGGATAATGGCAAGGGTATGAATGCCACAGATGCTAATAATGCATTTGCCCGTCATGCCACTAGTAAAATAAGCACCATTGAAGACTTATTCCAAATTAGAACCATGGGCTTTCGTGGAGAAGCCTTAGCATCCATTGCAGCCGTGGCCCAAGTAAGTTTAAAAACAAGAAGAGCAGAAGATGAAATGGGGACCGCTGTAGAAATTGAAAATAGCAAGGTCACTGAAACAAATGCTATAGCTTGTCCCGTGGGCACGAGCATTAGTATGAAAAATTTATTTTTCAATGTACCTGCTAGAAGAAATTTCTTAAAAAGTAATAGCGCCGAGTTAAAACATATCATTGAAGAATTTACAAGGGTAGCCCTCGCCTTTCCAGAAATATATTTTAGTTTATCTAGTAATGGACAAGATGTTTATCATTGGGAAGGTGGTAGTTTTAAACAAAGGGCCATTCAAGTATTAGGCAACAGTTATCAAACTAAACTAGTAACTGTAGGTGAAAAAACCGACTACCTAACTATTACAGGCTTTGTAGGTAAACCAGATACAGCAAAGAAAACCAGAAGCGATCAATACTTTTTTGTAAATCGTCGTTTTATTAAAAGCGCCTACTTGCACCATGCGGTTGCCAATGCCTTTGAAGGTTTAATTGCAAAAGAAAATTTTCCAAGCTATTTATTATACATCGACCTCGACCCTGCTCAAGTAGATATTAATGTGCACCCCACCAAGCAAGAAATAAAATTTGAAGACGATAAAATAATTTACTCCTTTGTACAAGCTGCCGTAAGACATGCTTTAGCACAATTCAGTGTAGCGCCTTCATTGGATTTTTCTTTGGATGCCAACATTCAACAATTGGATGCCATTCAAAAACCTTTCACCGACGAAAAGTATAATAATACCACTAAGCAGTCTTTGTATGAAGGCTTTAGCAAAAAAAATCAAGCGCACTTAATTTCAAGAAGTGAAAATGCTTCTAAACAAGATTGGAAAAGTTTTTTTACAGATATCCCTTCTTCGCATAATCAAGAGGATGCAGCTGCTGAATCCTATATTGTAAAAGCTTCTTCCATGGGATTGTATAAAGAAGGCAACCCACTTCAGATAGAAGAAACCGCAAGCCTACTTCAGTTACATCAAACTTATATATTAGCTCCCTCGCATAGTGGTGTGATTATCATTCACCAACAACTTGCACATGAGAGAGTCTTGTATGAAAAATTTCAAAAGGCAAGTGCACAGCCGCATGCAACTCAAAAAAGTTTATTCCCAGTGGTTTTAGAATTAAGCGTGAGTGATGCTATACTGCTAGAAGATATTATTGAAGACCTTGCTTTAATTGGATATGAAATTGAACCCTTTGGGCAAAATAGTTTTATTATACAAGGTATACCTGCCGATGTCATTTCAGGTAACGAGAAAAATGCAATTGAATTACTACTAGAACAGTTTAAACATTTTAGCGGAGATATTAAATTTAGTAAAAGAGAAAAACTGATTCGTTGCATGGCGCGTCAAATGGCTATTAAAGCTGGCCAAGCACTAAGTCATAAAGAAATGCATGCCTTGATAGAATCCTTATCAGACTGCGATATTCCTACCATCACTGCTTCTGGAGCCCCTACCTATGTTGAATTAAAAGAGGACTATTTAGATGGCTTGTTTAGTAAATAATTAGTTCAGCTTTATTTAGGTAAAATTTATTTTCAACTTTACCTAGTTTACCTTCATGATACTTGTTAAATAAGCTTCCACCGCTTTTCTTACTGGATAAGTGCTAGGACTAATATGATTGGCCACTAAAACTGAAAATAATAAGCGTGTTCCTTTATTGGTAATGATATAGCCACTTAAAGCTACTTGATTACCTAAAGTACCGGTTTTTGCATACAGCTCTCCAGGAATATTTTTATAATAAGCAGACAAAGAAGTCTTACCACCTTGTGCGAAAACATTTTTAATACGCGTGATACTAAAATCGTTTTCCATTTTTTTCAATAAGGCGATATAGTTTTCAGGTGTATTTAAATTAAAACGACTAAGCCCGCTTCCATCAGCCCATTGTGGAGTTTGAGGGAAAAAACTAAAATCCGATTTTAAAATAGTATCTATAAAAGCATCCTCATTAATAGTGCCTAAAACTTGCTCACTAGCCATTAAAAAAACTTGCTCTGCAAAAAAGTTATCACTTCTATGCATCATAATTTTTAATAAGCTATCGGTAGGAACTGTTTTTACAATTCGTTCCCCAGCCTGATGCCAACCCTTTTGAATGGCAATAGGAAAAGCAGGATGTAATGTATCTTCTAATAAAGCTTTTGCTAAAGCATAAGTCGTATCGGTTATAAAAGGAATTTGTTGTAAAGTATCTTTTATACTACGACCAGTGGCAAAAAATTGATTTGATAATTTTTCTCTAGACCACTGCGTATATTCTTTTGGCGCTGTCTGATTTTTTGTAAATAAACTAGGTTGAAAATTGACGCCGTTTTTAGATTTAGTAACAGTAAGCACATTGCCGTAAATATTCAATCTATTTCTTTCTGGTTGATAATCTTCCGCATAATCATCCCAGGCCCAACCCTTACCATACATAGCAAAGGCATCTGCCTTATCGGGAAAACATAGAACCACTTGCTTTTTAGTTTGACGAATTAAATCGGCAATAGGTTGATAGGTAAAATCGGGATGTAAAAAACTAGGATCGCCCAAGGGAAATAAAAATATACTGTCTTTATTTTCTGCCATTTTCCAACCAGGTATGGAATCTCCTAAAAAGCGCATACCTAAATAACAAGAAAGAATTTTGGTATTACTAGCAGGTGTATAGTATAAATCACTTAAGTGCTTGTCTACCCACTTTTCTTTAGAAACATTATACACTGCCACACCTACATGGGCTCCTTTTAAAGCAGGGTCCTGCAATAAAGTTTTCTGCGCCTGACGCACAGAACAAGCAGAACTCACTAACAATAAAAAAACTGTAAATAGGGTGGGGAAATTTATTCCCTTTCTAATGCTCTTAGCCATCTTTCTGGAATTTCGTTGTTGGAAGCTACTAAATAATCTTTATAACTACAAGGGGCCCATTGATTATTATGTGTTTGCATCCACCATCTTCCAGTGGTCTTACTTTGTAAAAAATTAGTTTCTATATCTGAAAAAGCAATATGAAATTCTTTAAACCTTTCCGCATCTGATAAGGGTGATTCTTTTTTACCTTTTTGAATCCCATCTATTACATACCAAATCATCTGCGCCATTTGAATAGCTGTCAAACCATTATTATCTAGTTCAGCCTGATAACCAAATAGCCCAATGGTACTGGTTTTCCAACTCATGCCCGCATACTGCATTAAAATACAAGCCTCTTCTCCATTGAACCCATTGGGGGTAATTAAATTAGCTGGGGCTTGTGCATTTTGAATGGCGCTAATATCAAAGCTCATCATATGGCTATCTCTAATAGCGGGTTCCATTTCTTCAATATCTTCTCTCACTTTTCCCAAACGATAACAATCAAATCTTAATTTATCAATAGTCTCTAGCATATGCGGATGCATAAAATAACTTTGGAATCCGATATGTGCATAGTGATTTAAATGATTTGGAAGACCTGTAAATAGTTCCTCTAAAAAATGGTCGGCTGGAAGTCTTGCCTCAAGGTCTAAATCTATTTTTGCATCCACCACCACGGCATTCACCAAGGTAGGTATGGAAGTATAAGCATGGTATTGAGCCAAACTAAGATCATGAGAACCTCCCATGATAACCACTTTCTTATTTTGTAGTAATAATTCTGAAATAACAGTTCTTAGGGCTGCATAACTATCTTGAATAGACTGACCCAATTTTACATTCCCTAAATCAACAATGGACACCTGGGTATGCCAATAATAAAGAGAATACAAGGCAGCTCTTACTGCATTGGCAGCTTCATGCCCGTTCAAGGCATAGCCTCCACCCCTGCATTCCCCTGCCCCAATGAGTACCATATCGGCCTGGCTAATATCTGGAAGGCTACCTTCATTCGCCTTGATATGCTTACCTAATTGGGTATCCCGATAGCCTTCGTCTTTAGAGAGAAGGTCCAAATTAATAGGTTCTAAATAATCTAGGATAGAGTTCAATGACATGCGTGAATGTTAACTACTAACATAACGAAGAAAGGAGCAAAAGATTGCATTCAAAAGGGACTAATCTAGGAATTTATAGCCTAAACCTCTTATAGATATGAAATGGACAGGCGATTTAGGATCTTGCTCAAAATATTTACGAAAATTGAGAATAAAATTATCAATGGTTCTTGTAGTAGGATACACTTGATACCCCCAAACCGATTGTAAAATTCTTTCCCTGGTAACCACTGTATTTTTATTTTCAATAAGTAATTGAAGTAGCATGGACTCCTTTTTGGTCAAAGTAATTTTTTCCCCTTTATTACTAGTGGCTTCCAATAGTTTAAAATTAATTGTATGTCCCGCAAAACTATATTCATCTATTGTAGAAGATTGCTTAGCGGTATTTGTTTTCTGAATGAGTTTAGCAACGCGTAACAATAACTCTTCTAAATTAAAAGGCTTGGTTAAATAATCATCTGCTCC
>CAITGN010000194.1:0-6161 GCA_903891965.1 uncultured Bacteroidota bacterium | reverse complement strand
CTGGAATAACCCCATTTTTAATAGACTCTAAGGCCTGAGGAATATGCCATTCCCAGGGTGTTGCAATGATAACTGCATCAATATCATGCCTTTGTAACAAATTCTTGTAGTCTTCATTGCCATTTTTAAACTCTATGGCAGCAGGACGGCCGGCTTCTTTAAGTATCTTTTGAGCATCGGCTAACATTCTAGGATCAGGATCTGCAAAAGAGACAATAATGGTGTCTTTACGTTGACAAAGCATCTCTAGATGGCTTTGGCCTCTGTAACCAGTACCTATAATTCCTATGCGTACCTTATCCATTTTAGCAGTTCCTTGCGCTTTTATAAATTGAGGAGAAAGCCCCAAAGCAATTGAGGATAAACCTGCATTTTGTACAAACTTTCTACGACTTAAATTCTTTGACATTGTATTTAGAATTAGATGATTATTGATATACAAAATACTAATTTATGCTGAATAATTAACTGAATATGTTCTTTGTATAGTAGATCTAGGCTAGTCATAAACCCAGTATATTCATTATAACTATAGCTAAACTATCTATATCCAATACCCTTGATTTACAGCTGATTAATCCATTTAAACCTTATATTTGTGCTTATAATTAACATTATGTTAAATAGACTATTAGAAGTAAACCCCCGATTGCTCGAGGGTTACAAACTTCCTACTGATATCCTACTGATACTTGTCGTGTAGTTTATCGTAGATATTAAATTTAGCATCGAATTCATCAGAAGCTTTTTGATCCTTGCCTCTAGCTTTATCTCTTTTATAAGCGTACAATGTGGCTAAAAAATCCACCGATCTTGCAGCTACATTCTTTTCGCCTCTTTCTAATTTCTCCTTGTCTTTAATAACATTATAGGCTTTATCAATCCACTCAATGGCTGCATCCACTTTTTCTTTTATGGGCGCATCAAGGCTAGTATTTATTTTTCTTACAGAATCTAATTGTGCTTTGTAAAAAGCATCAAAAGCCGCTTTCTTTTTAGGGTCCTTAGGTGCCGCTGGCTTATTGGTGTTAATAGTTTGTAAGGCCTTAATATTATCAGATACTTTCTCATCTAATACAGTGAATTGATTATAGTAGCTAATACCTGCGTTAAAAGCAGCTGCAAAATTCTTATTATTCATTGTATATGCCTTCTTGTATGCTTCAGCAGCTTTGGCTATGTATTTATCTGAATTTTCTTGACTAACACCTTCTGTACTCTTACCAGACATAAACATATCACCAAACATCTGACACTCTAATTCTGATATTGAACCACCTGCCACTAATTTATCAAACATGGCCACTTTCTCTTCAATGCTTAAGTTCTTGTCTATATAGTCTGTGCCATACTCTACCCAGCTTTCATTTGGATAAGCCGCAGCCGACATCGCTAAATAAGTATCGAATTGTGCTTTGTCTTTCTTATTCGTTAATTGAATTAATAAGTATCTGTATACATCTACTAATTCTGGAGTAACCACTTTATTGTCTACTAATCTTTTATAATAAAAAATAGTTTCGTCTAAATTACCTGCGTTTTGATTTGAATAGCCAGCATATATAATAGCTGTGGTATCAAATTTTTGTTTAGAAGATGCCCAACCTTGCGCAAATATGATATCAGAATATTTTACTGCATTGATAAAATGAGCGGCTGCACCCTTCCAGCTTTTTACGTTGAAACTATCTACCCCACCTTTAAAACTTCTAATATATACATCAAAGAAAGGCTCTTGTCCATTGTCTTTCGCTAATTGTAAACTAGCATCGGCCTTGATATATTCATCTAATGAAGTTTTTACTTCATTATAAGCATTTGGATTCTTAACAGCATCCTTGTGGTAAGCACTATATATTTTAGACTTCCAATAATAAGCAGCTGCAGTTCCTGCTAAGCTTGCTTTTTTAGTGATTATTTTATCATAATCGGCCTTGGCGTCGTCGGTTTTACCAATTAGAAGATTTGTTTTTACTTTTTCAAAATCTTGGGCTTGCAAAGTTTGCATAGCTAACAAAATTGTTAAAACACCCATTAATTTTTTCATAGATCTATTTTTATTATGAATTATTATCTGCTAAAGTTATAGTTAAAATTTTATTTATTCTAGCTATTTGTGTTGATTGGTTGTCTGTTTTAATTACGATTCAATTATTCAACTACAGGTGTTTCAGGTTCATCTGTTGCATCAGTGGCTTCAGTATTTTCAGCACCCTCAGCACTTGCTGTTGGCTCTGTACCCTCTTCCATATCTGCAGCCGATTCGTCTTGTTCTTCAATCTTAGAAGTAGCGGCAATTTCATCGCCCTCATCTAATCTAATTAAAGTAACCCCTTGAGTGGCACGACCTGCTTCACGAATGTCTGTAATTCTAGTTCGAATAGTTACACCCGACTTACATGTAATAATTAAATCTTCTTTTTCTTTTACATCCATGATACCTACTAGACTACCTGTTTTCTCAGTCACGTTAATAGTTTTAACGCCCTTACCACCACGGTTGGTAATTCTATATTCTTCAATGGCTGTTCTCTTTCCAAAACCTTGTTGGCTTACTACAAGTATGGTACGCTCTTTATCGTCTTTATGCACACAAACTAAACCTACCACTTCGTCATTTTCATTGTCCACTTCAATACCCGCAACCCCTATTGCACCACGACCTGTTGGACGCACTTTTTCTTCTGGGAAACGAATGGCTCTACCCGATTTCACCGCCATCATCACTTCATTATTACCATCGGTTAAACGTGCTGCTAATAATTCATCTCCTTCATTAATAGTAATGGCATTTACACCACTTACTCTTGGGCGACTGAAATCTTCTAAACATGTTTTCTTAATTATACCACGCTTAGTACAAAGAATGATAAAATGATTTTGTACATATTCTTTATCATCCAACTTACGCACTTCAATGATAGCTTTTACTTTATCATCTGGTGGTATTTGAATTAAGTTTTGTACTGCTCTACCCTTAGATGTTTTTTCACCTTCTGGAATTTCATATACACGCAACCAGAAACATCTTCCTTTTTCTGTGAAGAATAGCATAGTGTCATGTGTAGATGCTATAAACAAATGCTCTACAAAATCTTCGTCTCTTGTTTTAGTACCCATTGCACCGCGTCCACCTCTTTTTTGTTGACGGTACTCAGATACTGCAGTTCTTTTAATATAACCTAAATGTGAAATAGTAATAACCACATCTTCTTCTTCAATTAAGTCTTCCAACTTCATTTCATCTGCTAAATATTGGATCTCAGTTTTACGGGCATCACCAAACTTTTCTTTTACTTCTAGTAATTCAGTTTTAATTAATTCAAAACGTAAATGCTCACTACCTAATAATTCATTTAATGATTTTATAATTTGCATTAAATGTTCAAATTCTTCTTTAATCTTCTCACGCTCCATACCTGTTAAACGTTGCAATCTCAATTCCAATATAGCTTTCGCTTGAATATCAGAAATGCCCCAACCTGCATTCATTAAACTTTCCTTAGCCGCTTCTGGGTTAGCCGAACTACGAATTAAACGAATCACTTCATCTAAATGATCTAAGGCAATTAAATAACCTTCTAATATATGGGCGCGCTCTTGTGCTTTTCTTAATTCAAATTTCGCACGACGAATAACCACTTCCATTCTAAACTCAATAAACTCGCTTGTTAAATCGCGTAAGTTTAAAATTTTAGGACGGCCCTTACTTAACGCCACATTATTAATACCGTAGCTAGTTTGTAATTCAGTAAACTTGAATAATTGATTAATGATAACTTGCGCTACTGCATCCTTGCGAAGTTCAATTACAATACGCGTTCCTTCACGCTTATTACTTTCGTTGTTTACGTGCGTAATGCCATCGATAGTTTTATCCACTACTAACTGACCAATACGATCTGTTAAATTATCTCTATTAACCTGGTAAGGAATTTCATTGATCACAATTAATTCACGACCATTGGCTTTTGTTTCAACATTACATTTTCCACGAAGCACCACTCTACCACGACCTGTCATTAAACCTTGCTTCACGCCTTCCATTCCGTATATCACACCCCCTGTTGGAAAATCGGGTGCTTTTACAAACTGCATTAATTCTTCTACTGTAATGTCTCTGTTGTCAATATAAGCAATACAACCATCCACCACTTCTCCTAAATTATGAGGAAGCATATTGGTAGCCATACCCACCGCAATACCTGAAGAACCATTTACAAGTAATTGAGGGATACGTGATGGTAATACAGAAGGCTCAGATAAACTATCGTCAAAATTTAATTGAAAATCGACGGTGTCTTTTTCCAAGTCGTCCAACATGGCTTCAGAAATTTTCTGCAATCTTGCTTCTGTATAACGCATTGCAGCTGGCGGGTCACCATCTTGGTTACCAAAGTTACCCTGACCGTCCACTAAAGTGTAACGCATGGTCCACTCCTGTGCCATACGAACTAGTGTATCGTAAATAGCAGTATCACCATGTGGGTGAAACTTACCCATTACTTCTCCCACTATACGAGCCGATTTCTTATACGCTTTATTGCTATTGTTACCCAACTCACTCATCGCATATAAAACCCTGCGGTGAACCGGTTTAAAACCATCTCTCACATCAGGTAATGCACGACCTACTATCACCGACATAGAATAATCGATGTAAGAGGTTTTCATTTGCTCTTCGATATTGATCCTTATAACACGGTCATTATCTTGGGTGGCTTCTGTACCTAAATTTTCGTTGATATTATCTTCCATAGTGTTTATTTCTTTTAACTAAAAATGAGTTAATTTTTAAGCCCATTTTGAGTGTAAACGAAGATAACTTTTCAAGGCCTTTTTTGCTATTTTTAGCCCTTAAATTTTGTGTTCTTTTATCCACAGTTGTGGGTAAGAATTACTAACTTTAAAGCTCGGATTTTTAATGACTTATACGCGCTAAAATGAACCCTGAAATATTAGTAATTGGAGCTGGTAAATCGGCCACTGTTTTAATACAGTATTTGCAAAAGAAAGCTGTTGAAAACAACTGGTATATTGTCTTAGCCGATGGGAATGCCGCTGTAGCGAATTCTAAGTGGAATAATGCCCCCAATGGACATGCTGTAGGCATTGATATAGAAAACAAAGAAAACAGGAAGGCCTTGATCGAGAAGGCCACTGTGGTAGTTTCTATGTTACCTCCTAGTTTACATTTTTTGGTAGCACAAGACTGTGTGCATTATGGGAAGCCTCTATTTACGGCCTCCTATGTGGATGATAATATGAAATCAATTGCTGCAGCCATTGAGCAAAAGAAGCTTTTATTTTTATGCGAAATGGGCTTAGACCCCGGTATTGACCACATGAGTGCTATGGAACTAATTCATTCCATTCAAGATAAAGGAGGAAAAATTACGGGGTTTAAATCGCATTGTGGAGGCATCATTGCTCCTGAAAGCGATAATAATCCTTGGCATTATAAAATTAGCTGGAACGCGAACAATATAATTTTAGCGGGTAAATCGGGAGCTTTGTATTTGGAGCAAGGACAAGAGAAAACCCTTAGCTATGATAAATTATTTGAAAATGCCCCTAGTATTGAACTACCTAGTTTAGGAAGGCTTTCTTATTATCCGAATAGAAACTCATTGTCTTATATAAAAACCTATAGTTTAGATAAAATGCAAAATTTTATTAGAACTACTTTAAGACATCCCCATTTTTTTCTGGGATGGAATGCCATTGTACAATTAAAATTAACCGACGAATCGCTAGTAGCTTTAAAAGAAAATGCAAGTATTAAAAATTGGATTGAATCGCATTTAAAAACGCATCAATTAGAAAACAAATACGCAGCATTTTTACAAAACGAAATTATTAAAAATCAATTTGAGTATATAGGCTTTTCAAGTGAAACGCTTATTCCTACTGAATTTAAGAGCAGCGCTGCTATTTTACAATGGATACTTGAAAATAAATGGAAACTAGCACCTACCGATAAAGATATGGTGGTGATGATGCACGAAATTGAATACGAACTGGACTCCAAAAAATATTTAGTGCAAAGTTCAATGGTACAAAAAGGAAAAAATGCAACAGAAACCGCCATGGCCACCACCGTTGGTTTGCCACTGGCCATGGGAGTTTGTGCTTATTTAAAAGGAGAGATTACTATTACT
>CAITGN010000193.1:0-2207 GCA_903891965.1 uncultured Bacteroidota bacterium | reverse complement strand
GATGCCACCATGGAAGATGTAAAAGATTTTTTCTTTCAATTCTATCGTCCCAATAATGCTATATTAGTTGTTACGGGTAATGTGCAAACTGAACAAGTAAAACAATTAGCGCAAAAATGGTTTGGGCCTATTGAAGCTGGTAAAGCTTATGTACGCAACTTGCCGAAGGAACCTGTACAAGAAAAAAGTAGGTCCATGGATGTGCGCGCCGATGTGCCTTTAGATATGTTAATGATGACCTGGCATATGGGAGGCCGTTTTGACGAAGGCTACCATGCCACCGATTTAATTACAGAAGTTCTAGGCGGAGGTACTTCTGCAAGATTATATGAGCAACTGATTAAAGTGAAACAAATTTTTTCATCCATTGATTGTTATCATTTTGGTACCGTGGATCCAGGACTGCTGGTGATAGAAGGAAAATTAGTGAAGGGCATTAGTATGGCAGTGGCAGAGAAAGCAGTGTTAGAAGAAATAGAAAAAATAAAAAATGAAATACTGGATGCCAAAGAAGTGCAGAAAGTAATTAATAAAACAGAAAGTGTGATTTGTTTTGAGGATATGAGTATTATGAACAGAGCCCATAGTTTGGCTTATTATGAGTTACTAGGAGATGCAGATTTAATGAACAAAGAATTATCAATGTATCAGAAAGTAACGCCTTCTATGATTCAACATACAGCTCAAGAAATATTCCAAGACAGTAATCGCAACACATTATATTATTATAGTAAATCTTAAATCATGGCCCTAGACAGAATAGTAGCACCTGTTATTAAAGACGCTATTGATTTTAATATTCAATTGAAACCTTATCAAAAGTTTAGCTTAGATAATGGGGTAGAAGTGTATGCCTATGAGGGCGGATCACAGGAAGTATTGCTAGTGGATATGGTATTTTATGCAGGCAATAGTTTTGAGCAAAAAAACTGGGTAGCCGCTGCCACTAATTTTTTATTGAAAAATGGAACGAGTAGCAAAACCTCTTTTGAAATTACCGATGCCTTTGAATTTTACGGAGCGCATTTAAATAGAACTTGTACCAATGAAACGGCCACTGTTACCTTACATGGTTTATCAAAACATTTTCATGAAGTCATTCCTATTATGGGAGAGATTATTTCAGAAGCGAGTTTTCCTGAAAAAGAAATTGCTATTTTAAAGCAAAATCAAATTCAAAGGTTATTACTGAATTTGAAAAAAGGAGATTTTATTGCCAATAGATTAATTGATGAATACTTATTTGGATTTGATCATCCTTATGGAAAATACTCTGTAGAAAAAGATTATAAAGACATTAATAGAGAAGACCTTGTTTCTTTTTATGATAAGTATTATTTAAATGGGAAATGTGTAATTTTTATTGCAGGTAAATTCCCAAGCACAATGGAAGCCTTGCTGAATAAGCATATTGGACAGCTTCCTTTAAATAAAAAAGATATTAAGGAGCAGGCGCATCCTATTATATCTGCCACAGAAAAAAAATATAGTATTGTAAATGATGCAGCTTCTGTGCAAGGCTCTATTCGTTTAGCCAGACATTTTCCGAATAGACATCATCCCGATTTTCCAGCAGCACAAGTGCTGAATAATATTTTTGGTGGATTTTTTGGATCCAGACTCATGAGTAATATTAGAGAAGACAAAGGCTATACTTATGGCATACATAGTTATTTACAAAATTATAGACATGCAGGCGCTTGGATGGTAAGCACCGATGCAGGTAAGGATGTTTGTAAAGCCACTATGGAAGAAGTGTATAAGGAAATGAAAAAGTTAAGAGAAGAACCTGTGGGAGAAGAAGAATTAAAACTGGTTAAAAATTATATGTTGGGTGCATTACTAGGTGACTTAGATGGCCCCTTTCAAATTATAAGTCGTTGGAAAACCTATTTATTAAATGATTTAACAGAAGACTATTTTTATAATACCATTAAAGTGGTGCGTTCTGTTCGCCCTGAGGAGTTACAAGCCCTGGCCAATAGCTATTTAAAAGAGGAAGACTTCTATGAATTAGTGGTCTATTAGTAGTCCAATAAGAGTCTTTTAAGCTACCATTTATCCTTTCCTAGTTTCGTTCATAAAAATATTATTTATATAATATATTGTAAATCAATGTATTGTATTTTTTATGATTAAAATTATAGTACTATGTATCGCATAGTACTATAAAAATTCCTAGCTTTGTGTTTCAAATTAATTCTTAT
>CAITGN010000192.1:0-3522 GCA_903891965.1 uncultured Bacteroidota bacterium | reverse complement strand
GCGCATTATGAAACAGCGCAAAAAGTAAAAATGATTTTACAACGTTATAAAGAGCTTCAAGATATTATTGCCATCCTTGGTATGGATGAATTAAGTGATGAAGATAAATTAATTGTTTCTCGTGCGCGTCGTGTGCAACGTTTCTTATCTCAACCTTTCCACGTAGCTGAGCAGTTCACAGGTTTAAAAGGAGTATTCGTTTCTATTGAAGATACTATTCGCGGATTCAATGCCATCATGGATGGTGAAGTAGATGCGTATCCAGAAGCAGCCTTTAACTTGGTAGGTACTTTAGAAGATGCTGTTGAGAAAGGAAAGAAAATGATGGCACAAGCCTAATTGCTTTAAACGATTATTTTAAACGAATACATTAAACTGTACGCATGTTATTAGAAATTTTGACACCCGAAAAAAAGCTTTATAGCGGAGAAGTACAAGGCGTTCAATTGCCTGGTATTGACGGGTTATTTGAAGTCTTAGATAAACATGCACCCATGGTAAGTGCTTTAGGTGTTGGGCAAGTGAAAGTCTTGAAAAAAGGACTTGCTTCAGAAACTTATGCTATTCAAGGTGGATTTGTAGAGGTAATTAATAACCAAGCCACTGTTTTGGTAGAAGGCGTTTTATAAATACGTTAATAGCATCCTAATTCTTTGGATGTTTCTAAATAATTGTCCCGGTTGCCCATGGTAGCCGGGATTTTTTTTATATTCACATAGCCTTAGCGGGCAGTACAGAACTTGAACTTATGAAAAAAACATTCCCAGTTATTTTTGTTTTAATAGCACTGTCTATATTGGGCATTTTATTTATACAAATATCTTGGTTGCAGGGTTTAATGTTTTTACAAAAAAATCAATTATCAGATAAGCTCAATCAATCAGGTGTATTAGTCTCTAATGATGTAAGTAAAAAAGTGAATAGTGGTTTGTCATTTCGTTTGCCTAAAAAGGGTCTGGGACTAAACGACGATTATCATTTACATAATTTCGAAGAAACCACCATTTCCGACATATACAACTATGAGGAAATGCAAAAAAAGATAAAATTAGCTTTAGATAAGTATGGTCTAAGCGACTTGAATTTCGAATTTGCCATTGCCGATAAGAAAGGCAATATTGAAATGAAGAGTAAGAAATTTGAAGATGTTTTTTCAGATGAAATAAATACCCTTCAAGCAAGAATAACAGTAATTCCTTCTGATATAATGGAACCTACCGGTCCCTTTGAGACTATTATTATTGTAGCTCCCAATATTCGCTATTATTTATTACGCTCTTTATTATGGGTAATTATAGGGGTGGTTGTATTTATTATAGTGGTACTTGCAGCCTTCTTTATTACCATTCGCTCACTTATGACACAGCGAAAGTTGGTGGAGATTAAAAGAGACTTCATTAATAATATGACCCATGAGCTTAAAACGCCATTGGCCACTATCTCTTTAGCGGTAGATGCTTTGAAAAGCACCAAGGTGAATACCGATCCTAAGTCGGTAGACTATTTCAGTAATATTATTAAGGAAGAAAATGTAAGGATGAACAAGCATGTAGAAACCATTTTGCAAGCGGCTCAATTGGATAAAAAAGAAAATGAGCTGAATAAGCAAGAAGTGGATTTGCATGATTTAATACTTGGGGTGGTGGATAGTTTTAAATTACAATTAGAAGGGAAGCCCTCCAATGTGCAAACTATTTTAGAGGCCAGTCCTTCATTAATTAAGGTAGATGAAGAGCACTTGCTACATGTATTATCTAATTTGATTGACAATGCTATTAAATATTCAAAAAGCGAGATAGATATTACTATTCAAACCAAGACTCTGAATAATAAAACCTGTATTCGTATTATAGATAAGGGCATAGGTATGGACGCCAATGCAAGAAAACATATTTTTGAAAAATTTTACAGAGCACATTCAGGTAATGTGCATGATGTAAAAGGATATGGTTTAGGCATGAGTTATGTGAAATGGGTGATTGATTCACATAAAGGTCAAATCACAGTACATAGTGAAATTGGCGTAGGCACTGCCATTGAAATTATACTTCCTAATTAATATATAGCTTAATGCTTGGCCTAATATTTAGCGCTTAAGTACTTTATCCCTCATACGTCTTTACTGTTTAGTCTTTCTAATGAATAGTAAAAAAGCAACCATCGCCGTAACTTAAAAAACGGTAATCATTATCAATGGCATGCTGGTAAATGTTTTTCCACTTATCCCCTGTAATGGCTGCAATAATTAAAAGTAAGGTCGATTTTGGCTGGTGAAAATTAGTCACTAAGCCATTCGCTATTTTAAAACTATATCCTGGTACAATCATTAATTGAGTACTAGTAAGAAGCGAATACATTTGATGTGATTGCATCCAGCTTAGCAAAGTACCAAGTGCATCTTTCACAGGTATACTATTATTAGTAACATAGGCGTCCCATTGAACTAAGTGCAGGTCCTTATTTTCTTTTAGGCTTGGATTACGTATTAATTTTACGCCTAACCAATACAAGGTCTCTAATGTTCTTAAAGTAGTAGTGCCTACTGCAATCACTGGTGTATACTGGGCAGGGTTTAATTCTTTTTGTTTTGCAATGTCTATTAAATCTGTTAACGTAGTAGAGGTAATTTCAAAAACTTCTGCATGCATTTCATGGTCGGTAATATTGTCTGTTTTAACAGGCATAAAAGTACCGGCCCCAACATGTAAGCTTATAAAATTTATGCTACAATTTTTTTTAGTAAGCGATTCAAAAATTGCATCATTAAAATGAAGACCTGCGGTTGGTGCTGCTACAGAACCTTCTTCTTTTGCATAAGTAGTTTGATATCTATCTTTATCTTCCTCGGTGGTAGCGCGTTGTATATAAGGAGGAAGTGGAATACTTCCAATATGCTCAATTATTTCAGAGAAGCTAATGGTATCGTTGTCCCAAGAAAATTCAATTAAAAATTTCCCATCCAATGATTTTATTTTTTTAGCGTGCACTTTAATAGTGACCCCGTTATTATTATTATTATTATTATTATTTGATGGAGTAATAATTTCAAATTCTTTTTCTAAAAAATCTTCTTTCCATTTTTTTGCACCACCCACTAAACAAATCCATTCAACTTTTCGTGTAGCCTGCATGGCCATGGAGATAGGCTGGTAGGCAGCACTAGGTTCTAAACAAAAAATTTCAATAGTAGAATTATTTGCTTTTTGAAAATGAATTCTTGCAGCAATTACTTTACTGTTGTTGAAAAATAGCGCCGCCTTTTCGGGAATGAATTTTGCAATATGATTGTAGCTGCTTTCTGCAATGATCTGTTTATCCCATACTAGAAGCTTGCTATCGGATCTATTGGTGGCAGGTGTATAGGCAATACTTTGATCAGGTAAATCGTAGTCAAAATCCTGAATAGGTAGGCTAATGGGAGGCTTCATGGCCCAAAGGTACATATTGCCTTGATTTTCACTTGAATTCACCTCTTTTTCACATAAAAAATAGGCTTTTCCACAGGTTTGCACAGTCCTAAAT
>CAITGN010000191.1:0-4153 GCA_903891965.1 uncultured Bacteroidota bacterium | reverse complement strand
GCCAGACTTAATTGGCTTAACGGTAGATATGGCTAAAATGAAATTAGCGAGTATGGGACTTCTAGTTGGAAATATAATTTCAAACGGAGCTATTCAAGACACCGCTACTGCCTTTGTAATTCAGCAAAACCCGGGTACATATTCTTCTGTATTAGATTCCTTAGGTATGCCTATTAAAAATGTAACCATTCAAGGAGTAGCCATTGACTTAGTCATTGATAAAGTTGCTCCTGTTATTATAAAAAGAGATTCTTTAAAGTAAGGAAACCACTATTTTAAAACTAATAACATAACTAATAACATTACTAGTATATTTTAATAATAACAATAGAAATATAAATAGAGCCATTCCAATTGTATAAATTCTATAAATAATTCACTTTAAATATCATACAATGCAAACTATTACAGTAGAAGCTTTGAAAGCAAAATTAGACGCAGGAGAAAAAATAAATTTAGTAGATGTACGCGAGCCACATGAGCACGAAGCATTTAATATTGGTGGTATCCTACTTCCATTAGGACAAGTACAAACTTTACAATTAGACGATATCGAGGACTTAAAAGAAGAGATTATATATATTTATTGCAGAAGTGGCAACAGAAGCGGTCAAGCCTGTTTAATGTTGGAGCCATATGGCTTTAAAAATGTAGTGAATGTATCGGGTGGTATGTTAGACTGGCAGGCAAAATTTCCTGGATAATTTTTGATAGTTTATTTATATCTTAACTTTCTAAACAATTTAAAATGAAAAAATTAAGTTCATTATTATTAATGGCTACGCTAGTATTGAGCGCTTGTAATTTTGATAATAATAAGCCTTCGGCTTACCATGATAATGCTAATAGAGAAGACACACTCACAGGAGGCGTTAAATTAATACCCATTACTACAAGTAAAGGTGTATTTAATGTTTGGACAAAAAGAGTAGGGAATAATCCAAAAATAAAAGTTTTGTTATTACATGGAGGCCCTGGTTCTACCCATGAATATTTTGAATGTTTTGATTCTTATTTTCCTAAAGCAGAAATAGAATATTATTACTATGACCAATTAGGTTCTGCTTATTCTGATAACCCTAACGATTCTAGTTTATGGAATTTACCAAGGTTTGTTGAAGAAGTAGAGACAGTTAGAAAGGCATTAGGTATGGACTCTTCTAATTTCTTTTTATTAGGACATTCTTGGGGCGGTATACTAGCCACTGAGTATGCGCTTAAGTATCAAAAAAATTTAAAGGGACTTATTATTTCAAATATGGTGCCTTCAATCCCTGATTATGTAAAATATGCCAATGAAGTATTGGGGCCAAAATTACCTAAGGAAGTGCTTTCATCAATACGTGCATTTGAAGCGAAGGGCGATTATACTAATCCTGGCTATTTAAAAATTATTACAGACTATTATTATCCTGAACATGTTTTAAGAATGCCTGTGGCTAATTGGCCTGATCCTGTAAAACGAACTTTTGCAAGAATGAATTATCCTTTGTATTTAAAAATGCAAGGTCCTTCAGAATTTGGTATAATAGGAGATGCTGTTTTAAAGAATTGGGATCGCAAAGCCGATTTAAAAACTATTACAGTTCCTACTTTAAGTATTGGCGGCGAATTTGACACCATGGACCCTAAGGCTATGGAAGAAGTTTCTAAGCTAGTAAAGGATGGTCAATTCTTATACTGCCCTAAAGGTTCTCATATGTCTATGTATGACGATCAGTTTACTTATTTCACCGGTTTAGTGAAGTTTATTAAAGGGGTGGATGCAAGAAAATAAATTTATTTAAGATCTATTTTTAAACTTAACCAATAATTTCTTCCTGCCATAGGGAAGTAATTATTGGAAGTAGTGGTGGCGCCACCATATAGATAACTATAAGTATATCCATTGGGCTCGTAAAGTTTATTAAATATATTATTGGCGTACAATTGTATTTGCATCGCCCATTTAGTTTTCGAAACTATATTATGTGAGAACTGAATATCTTGTAAGAAATAAGCTTTCAATGTTCTTAATTCATTTTGTGTATTGTCCAAATATTGTTTTGAAACATATTTACTTATTAGGTTCAAATTCCATTTTTTATTGAATTGAATACCCATTGTATGACTAGCCGTTAGGTTAGGAGACAAAGTGATATCTGTATTTTTATGTAAGATGGCTATTTGTCCTCCAGCATCATAGTCGTCAATATATTCAGTGAAAGCCTCTATTTTATTTTGACTTACTGTAATATTTCCCGAACTAGTTATAAATGAATTTAATTTCCAAGTTTCAACTAGTTCAATTCCCATTCTTTTACTTTTAGGTACATTCATTCTGGTATAAGCACCAATATCATTTATTTTTCCTGTGAGCACCAGTTGGTCTTTATAGTACATTAAATAAACATTCGTACCCCATTCAAAATTTCCTTTTTTGGTATTAAAGCCTGTTTCAAAATCGGTAAGTACTTCCTGCTTAGGTTGCTCATTAGTAGCTGCTTCAAAATCATCTCTATTAGGTTCTTTATGTGCTATTGCTATACTGGTATAATAATTTGTATGCTTTGTTTTATAGAATAGTCCTGCCTTAGGGTTCAAAAAATTAAAGTTTCTTTTCACCATTAAATCGGCATTGCGATCAAAGCCATACATATTATGGGCAACATTTCTATATTGGATATCTACGAAACTGCTTAAAGCTCCAGTTAACTGATGGTTCCATTTTATATAAGTATTGAAATCTTTTTTGATGGCATTGTTGTAATAATAATTAAAATCTGGTTGAATGCCCAAATATTGTAAATAGGGGAGTCTTCCATAATGAAGACCATCATAAGTATTCCAAGCGCCGCCTAAAGTAAATTTATTACTACCTTCTTCATATACAAGTGATGCTATTTGTCCATAAAAATTATTATCTAACCATTTTCTTCTTACTAAATCAAATACAGCGTAAGGGTTTATTCTTATTGCATTTGTAGAATTAGTGCTAGCCTTTGCTAGATAATCAGATAATAGAACACCGCCTTTATACTCTTCATAATAACCCTTGCCTCTAGTTAAGAACACTGCTGTATTCCACTCTAATTTTGAATTAATCTTTTTATTGTAGAATAATTGGTAATGCGTTTGATTGTAATTATCGGTTTGATTATTATAAGGTGTATCCGATTTTTCCATTCCAGCTGGGTTATAGGTTCTTTGCGTACTTAGTAATTCTTCAGGCACACCATACCAAGCCTGATACGTTTTCTCCCATCCTGAAAATACATTTAATCTTAAAGAAGCATTATCTCCCCAATAAGTACTACTTAGATAAAACGATTTTAATTTTGAACTAGCACGATCCATATATCCATCGCTACTAATATTACTTACACGACCATCAATGGCGAAACGATTATTCATTAAGCCTGTTCCTAATTGCAAAGTATTTTTTAAAGTATTAAAAGAACCTGCAGTCGATTGAAGGGAAAGATATTTCTCAGGGTTGTAATTGTTAGTAGCTAAATTAATAGTGGCACCAAATGCACCCGACCCATTGGTAGAAGTACCCACACCTCTTTGAATTTGAACGCTATTTAAACTGGAACTAAAATCGGGTAGGTCTACAAAATAGGTAATCATGCTTTCTGCATCATTATAAGGAATACCGTTTAAGGTTACATTAATTCTAGTACCATCACTACCTCTAATTCTAAGGCCAGTATAACCCACACCTGTTCCTGCATCTGAATTCACCACCACGGAAGGGGTGTTCTGCAAAACAAAGGGAAGATCTTGTCCGTAGTTTAATTGTTGAATACTTGATTTATTTAAATTGCTGATCGCGAAGGGGCTGTTTTCACTAGCCCTCACCGATCTTACTTCCAAAGGGGGCAGGTTTCGAATACTATCAGTTTGTAATCTTGCGCTGTCTATTTTCTTTTGAATAGATAAGGGCTTGGTTTGAGCCATAGAATTGGCTACCATTAATAAAAAGGCAAATGTTCCCAATAACTTAGTCATTACTAAAGTTTACTTGTTTCAAAAATTGATACTGGGAACAGGAATAATAGCTATGAGAAGTGCGCGTGTTGCGTTGACCTTCCCTTCGCAGGCATTACCCTGTTCAGGTTCAACGGGTTTTTCTCAGCCTTTTACAGCACCCCGAGGACGGCACAAAAAT
>CAITGN010000190.1:0-1502 GCA_903891965.1 uncultured Bacteroidota bacterium | reverse complement strand
GGACAAAACTGCGCACCTACACGAAGCATGGAAGAATTAGAAAGCACATCTGTTTGTCCATAAAAACTATACTTGTCTTTCCAAGCAGCGCTGTTATATTCAATACCTATTACCCACTGGTCATAATTTCCTCGGGTATCATACTGCTTTTTATGCAAGGCTAAACCAAAAGTATACTTTGCAGGTATAACCACATTGCCTTTTACATTTCTAATAGAGATGGCAGTATCTAAAGGTGTAGAAGTACTAGCTGTAAAACTACCGGTTGAACGTACTAAATCTTGTTTGCCTTTCATTGTTTGATCTAAACTAGCAGTAGCGCCATAGCTTAATGAGTATTCTGTTTTTTGAACCCCTTTCCCTTTTTGTATCTTATAAATAGGGAATTCTCCTAGCAAGCCCCATTGAAAAAAGACGCCTCCGAAAACGGTATTGGTATTGGAAGTAGATTGGAAAAAATAATTTGAATCGGTACTGTTTTGAAATGATTTTATATTTTCAATTTTTTTACGCCCTAAATTATAACCCGTATTGACTCCTATGCTTAAGTATTTCCAAGATTTGCCAAAACCTAAAAACACTTGGTTCAATCCACCTTGTCCGGTATAATTATTAAAAATGGTATCGCCAGAAGAAATTCTTTTTGTTTCGCTCACTGCGTAATTTATTTGAGAGACAGGTCTTAAGCCGAAAGCCATTCCTGTTTTTTTATTTTTATCTATGGGCAAACCCACTACAATATAATTAGGACTTAAGTAAGTAGATTGTTCTCTTCCAGTAGGTGCAGATAATTTCTTTAAAGTATTGTTATTGAAATTCATTCCTAAATCAAAAGTGGTCATATAAATAGTACCGTAAGAAGCAGGGTTGTTAAAATTGACACTTTGCCCAAAGCTTCCATTCATAGAAGAAGTGTAAGCGGCAGAAAAACCACCCAATGCCTGACTGGTTGTATTTTGTCCGTTCACGACTTCAGTGCCTAATCCATACCTAGAAAATGGGGAATTGATTTGAGCCTTAGTTGGGGTAATAAAACAAACTAAACCTAGAAAGGGGGTTAACCTAATTATTTTTTTCGCAAATAGCATACAGTCCTTTATATATTAAATTTTGGTCGGCAAATATCCTCTTTTTTAAATGAGGCACAAAATAAGAAATGTCGCCACCGGTTAATAGCACGTTAAATTTGCCATATTTCTGCTCATAGGCTGTAATAATGCCATCAATTTCGGCCGCCATACCCAAAATAACCCCACTTAGGATATTGGTTTTGGTATCATAACCTACTAATGGGAACTCGTTGGAAGGGCTAATAAGAGGCAAAAGGGCAGTTTGCTCATGCATTGCCTTAAAGCGCATTTGCATACCTGGTGAAATACTACCCCCTAAAAAAGCATGGGTATTATTGATAAAATTATAGGTGATACAGGTACCCAAGGAGATAACTAAATTATGTTCATGGGGGAATTGGTCAACAGCTGCAGCAATTAAGGCTAGACGGT
>CAITGN010000189.1:0-2205 GCA_903891965.1 uncultured Bacteroidota bacterium | reverse complement strand
GATAAAAAAGTAAATGAGTGGAATGATGATGAGCAAACTGCTATTCGTAATATCATCAATGCTGAATTTAAAGTAGAAGGTGCTTTACGTAGTGAAGTTTCTATGAGTATTAAGCGTTTGTTAGACATTGCTTGTTACCGTGGTTTACGTCACAGAAAAGGTTTACCTGTTCGTGGTCAACGTACTAAAACTAACTCACGTACACGTAAGGGTAAGCGTAAGACAGTGGCTGGTAAGAAAAAAGTAGCTAAGAAATAATTAGTTCAATAAAAATCGGATCCTACTAAATAAGTAGGGGAGATAAATTAAAAACCCGTTTCTATTACAAGTAACAACAAGTAATAAAAACACACCTCAAAAAAAATGGCAAAACCAATCAAAGCACAAAACAGTGCAAAAGCGGCTTCTAAGAAAAGAGTCGTAAAAATTGATGCATCTGGAGAAGTTCGTATCAGTGCAACTTTCAACAATTTAATTATTGCTTTCACCAATAAGGCAGGTCAAGTGATCAGCTGGAGCAGTGCTGGTAAAATGGGCTTCAGAGGTTCTAAGAAGAACACGCCCTATGCAGCTCAAATGGCCGCAGCAGATGCAGCAAAAGTAGCATCTGATGCTGGTGTAAAAAGAGTAGAAGTATTTGTAAAAGGTCCAGGTTCTGGACGTGAAGGTGCTATTCGTTCAATTTCTCAATCAGGTATTGAAGTCATCGCAATTCGCGATGTGACGCCAATGCCACACAATGGTTGTCGCCCTCCAAAACAAAGAAGAGTTTAATTTTTATATAATCAACAAGGGTGTATCATTCATTTTAGATTTTTACTGATGATACATCGACACTAAAAAATCACAAACAAGCATTATGGCACGTTACACAGGACCCAAAACCAAAATTTGTCGCATTTTCGGCGAACCTATTTTAGGCAACGCAAAATGGTTAGGCAAAAACAGCAACCCTCCCGGTCAGCATGGCGCACAACGCAAGCGCAAGCAATTAGGTGAGTATGCTTTACAATTAAGAGAAAAACAAAAAGCCAAATACACTTATGGTGTATTAGAGCGTCAATTCCGCAAAACATTTGAAGAAGCATCTCGTATTAAAGGTGTTACAGGTGAAAACTTGATCAAATTATTGGAATCACGTTTAGACAATACCATTTTTAGAATGGGATTAGCAGCTAGTCGTCCAGAAGCACGTCAATTAGTAGCACATAAGCATATCACTGTGAATGGTGATGTGACCAATGTACCTTCTTATACATGTCGTCCAGGTGATGTGATTGCTTACCGTCCTAAGAGTGCACACAATACTTCTATTGTTGCCAAGCAACGTGGTAAAAATACTAAGTTCAGCTGGGTAGATTGGAATGAAACTACCAATACTGGTACTTTTATTACTATGCCAGAGCGTGAAGCGGTTCCTGAAAACATTAAGGAGCAACTAATCGTCGAATTGTATTCTAAGTAGTAGTATATAATAGTATTATAACAATAGTACTTTATAATAAAAGCAACTAACAAAATTTCTTCCTCACGGAAGATTCAAATAAAAAATAAATTGACATGGCTATATTAAGTTTTCAAAAACCAGACAAAATTGTTTTACAAAAAGCAAATGACTTTGAAGGACAATTCGAATTCCGTCCATTAGAGCCAGGTTTTGGTTTAACATTAGGCAACTCTTTAAGAAGAGTTTTATTAAGCTCTTTAGAAGGTTTTGCAATTATAGGTATCAAAATTGAAGGAGTAGACCACGAGTTTGCTACTTTAAAAGGTATCACAGAAGACGTTACTGAATTAATCTTAAACTTAAAGCAAGTTCGTTTTAAGCGTAAGGCCGATCAAGATGTTTCTTCTGAAAAAATTACTTTATCTATTAAAGGTAGCAGCGAATTTAATGCAGGTCATATTGGTGATGCTTCTCAGCAGTTCCAAGTAATGAACCCTGAATTAGTTATTTGCACAATGGATTCTACTTCTAAATTAGAAATAGAATTAACTATTAGCAAAGGACGTGGTTACATTCCTGCTGAAGAGAATAAATTAAAAGAAATGCCATTTGGCTATATCGCTATCGATTCTATTCACACACCTATCAAGAACGTTAAATACGCAATTGAGAACTACCGTGTTGAACAAAGAACAGATTACGAGAAATTAATTTTAGACGTAGCTACAGATGGTACTATTCATCCTGAAGATGCGGTG
>CAITGN010000188.1:0-1541 GCA_903891965.1 uncultured Bacteroidota bacterium | reverse complement strand
CTACCGGAATTTTTAAATCTATAATTTGACTACAAAAAAGTAAGTTTCTTTTTAAATTACTTGCATCAGCAATAAGTAATATTAAATCTGTTTTTACTTCTTCATCCACACCCATCAGTACTTTATAGGCTACCCACTCATCTTCTCTTTTGGGATAAAAACTATAAGTACCTGGTAAATCAATAAGGGTGGTCGGCTGGCCTGCTAATTGCATTTGGCCTGTTTTCTTGTCTACTGTAACGCCCGGAAAATTGCCCACTTTTTGGTGCATGCCCGTAAGTGCGTTAAAAAGAGAACTTTTTCCGCTATTGGGGTTGCCCACTAATGCAATATGTATACCGGCATTCATGTGGTCGCAAAGCTAGGTTTTATGATTGGGCTAGACTTACGAAATTAGAAATTGAGCAGAGCGGGAAAGATGATAAAAATCATATCAAATTTCAGAGTTTGCTGTGTTTTGCTAATAGCTTTATTTAACTTTGGGGCTCAATCAGATATATATGCGCCGTATTGCCTTGTTCTTAGTGGTCTTATTCCCTTTTTTATTGAATGCTCAAAAGCTTAAAAGAGCTGATAAAGTGCTCATTCAAAACTTAGAAAACCACATTAAATTTTTAGCGAGTGATGAATTAGAAGGTCGTCGTGCTGGAACACCAGGAGAACAAAAAGCAGTAGACTATATTATAGCACAATATCAAAAAGCAGGTATACAAGCCATGGGTGCTAATGGTTTTATACAAAGTTTTCCTATTGATGAAGGAAAGAAGTTATCGGCCGGTTCATTTATTAAAGTAAATAAACAAACATTATTATTAGACAGTTCTTTTTTTCCTATTTCAAATAGTGGTTCAGGGAATCTAAAATCAATGGCTTCTGTTTCTTTAAATGAAGTCAAACAAATTTGGTTTAAAGATGTAAATGACGCTTTAGAAGAAAATACAAGCAATCCACATTTTGATATCAACGAATGGCTACTAACTACTGCTAAAGAAACAAAACAAAAAGGGGGCGCTGCCTTATTTTTATACAATAGCGGCAGCTTAGTGGATAATATTCAATATTATAAATTTGATACGGCTAAGGCCTTGCCTATTCCTGTTGTATATATTACTAAAAAAGGGTTCTCGAAATATTTTAGTGATGAATTAAGTACTTATGAAATTGAAGCTAGCATTGAGTTTGAGCACGCTTCAAGAACTGCACATAATGTAGCTGCCTTTATAGACAACCATGCTGCAAACACTGTTATCTTAGGGGCACACTTAGATCATTTAGGCTATAACGAAGACCATAACGCACTTGATATAAATAATAATATTAGAAACGGCGCCGATGACAATGCAAGTGGAACCGCTGCATTAATTGAATTGGCAAAAGCGCTTCAAAAAAAATCGCCTAAAAATAATAACTATTTAATTCTACATTTTTCTGGAGAAGAGTTAGGTTTATTTGGAAGCAAGTATTGGTTAGAACATCCTACTTATACAGGTAATTATAATTACATGATTAATATGGATATGGTGGGTCGTTATGATACTGCT
>CAITGN010000187.1:0-2456 GCA_903891965.1 uncultured Bacteroidota bacterium | reverse complement strand
CTTTGCCAGAATTCCCTTGAATCGCTGCCTTGGAAAGGAACACTGTCTTTTTGTGACTGATGTATAAATATACCAAATCTCTTTTTTAATACTTGATCGGGGCTCATAGGTACTGCCATTTCAATTTCGGATACATCCCATTCTTGCCATGCACCTTTATATAACCAAACCCAACAATCCTTCACCCAAGTTTCACCAGCAGCTTTTAACCTGCGTAAACTTTCAAATATAATTTCTAAACAAACTTTATGGGTACCATGTGGGTCGGCTAAGTCTCCTGCACAATATACTTGATGAGGTTTTAATTCATTCAGTAAGTCCATGGTAATTCTAATATCTAATTCGCTCATTGGTTTTTTATCAATGGCACCTGTTTCATAAAAAGGTAAGTCTAAGAAATGATAGTTGGTATCTTTCAAGCCTACATATCTGCAAGTGGCTTTTGCTTCACATCTTCTAATTAAACCTTTAATAGCTCTAATTTCTGCGGTATCTAAATGCGTAGATTGTTTGTCTGCTAAAAATTGACGCGCATTGGTTAAAATTTCTTGACTCTTTTTATTATCTATACCGAATAAGTCTTCAAACCCTACAGCAAAATCTAAAAAGCGCGTAACGAATTCATCGGTGACTGCAATATTTCCGCTAGTTTGATAAGCCACATGCACATCATGTCCTTGTTCTTGTAAGCGCATAAATGTTCCACCCATACTAATGATATCATCATCGGGGTGGGGAGAGAATATCAATACTTTTTTAGGGTGAGGTGCGCTACGCTCTGGATGCGCAGGTATTACTGCATTGGGTTTTCCACCTGGCCAACCAGTAATGGAGTCGCGCAACATATAAAATACTTGCAAGTTAATATCGTATACCGATTCTTTTAAAACCAATAAATCGGATAAACTATTCTCTTTGTAATCGTCTGCTGTTAAACTAAGAATGGTCTTGCCTAATTTTAAGGCTAGGCTTATCACCGCTCTTTTAATCATTTGAGGTGTCCATTCGTTAGAACCTGTTAACCAGGGTGCTTTATTTCTAGTTAAATCAGAAGCTGCCATTTCATCAATTACAAAAGTACAGTCATCATGATTTTGTAAAACGCTGGCAGGTATTTGTTCAGTCACATCTCCTTCAATAGATTTAGCAACAATAGAAGCCTTATCGCCCCAAGCTAGTAAAACAATCTTCTTGGCCTTCATGATACTACTAATACCCACGGTAATAGCTAGTTTAGGTACTTTGTTTAAATCATGGAACTCATAAGTATTGGCAATTCTAGTTTGTTGGTCTAGATGAATGACTCTTGTTTTGGAATGAAAACTAGAACCTGGTTCATTAAAACCAATATGACCATTTTTACCAATACCTAATATTTGTAAATCAATGCCGCCTGTTTTTTCAATAGTTTGCTCGTAGCTGATACAAGATTCTTTTAAATTCTCTTTTGTCCATTCTCCATTGGGTAGGTGAATATTTTTAGGATCAATATCTACTAAATCAAATAAGTGACGGTGCATAAAGCTCCAATAACTTTGATAAGCCGACTTTTCAATAGGATAATATTCATCTAAATTAATGGTCACTACATTTTTAAAACTTAAACCTTCTTCTTTATGTAGTCTCACTAATTCTTTATATAATAAAATAGGGGTGGTGCCAGTCGCCATTCCTAGAACACAGGGTAATTTTTTTGCTTGCTTTTCTTTAATAAGTGCAGCTATTTGAGCAGCTACAGCATTAGATCCCTCAGTGGAGTTTTTGTAAATCTGAACGGGTACTTTTTCAAAAGATTCTAGCATAAAATAATTTTTATATTAATCTACCTTTGTGATTTTTATCATGTTGGTTGGTAAGTGCAATTGAACTGGCGTACTTCCTGTATTTACGACTATATCATCCTTTTTAACAAATCCGTTTTTCTTTAAAATTTGAATTTGATCTTTGATAATACTATCTAAACTTTCTTCTTTATTATAATAGAATGCCTTTACACCCCAACTTAAACTTAATTGATTCATTAAACTCTTTTCTTTCGTAAAAATAAATAAAGGTGATTTAGGTCTGAAGCTACTTAACATAAATGCCGTATAGCCACTTTGTGTCATGCCCACCAATGCTTGCGCATTACTTTCATCTGATAACTGACAGCCGCTATAACATAAGGCATCACTTACAAAGGAAGGAGAATGGGGTTGTGGTTTTAAGTCTTCAGATCGGTTGTATTTATAACCATGTTCTTCTACTTCATTAATAATTTTGCGCATGGTCTCTATAACTAATACAGGAAATTGACCTGTAGCCGTTTCTCCGCTCAACATCACCGCATCAGCACCTTCAATGACCGCATTGGCAACATCGGTAATTTCACTACGATTAGGTTTCACTCTATCAATCATGCTTTCCATCATTTGTGTTGCCACAATCACAGGCTTAGCACGGTGTATACATTTTCT
>CAITGN010000186.1:0-4745 GCA_903891965.1 uncultured Bacteroidota bacterium | reverse complement strand
GGTGCTTTTGCGCATTCAATGTCTAAAAAAGGCTGGAAATTAACAGCGTTAGAGCCATATGAATCTAGTAGAAAGAAAGCCCTTGAAAATTACAATATTCATTTACTGCCCATTGAAAAACTATATGATTTAGAAAGCGCCAGTTTTGAAGTAATTACTTTATGGCATGTTCTTGAGCATGTGCATGATTTGAATGAATACATGAAAACATTTCAAAGGTTATTAAAACCTAATGGCCGTCTTATTATTGCGGTACCCAATTATACAAGTTATGATGCAGGCTATTATAAAAAATATTGGGCTGCCTATGATGTACCCAGACATTTATATCATTTCTCTCCTTTATCTATGCATTATTTAGTCAAAAAACACAAAATGAGTATTGTACAAAAGCTACCTATGTGGTTTGACAGCTTTTATGTAAGCCTACTAAGTGAGAAATATAAAAAATCAGGAATGCTAGGAATGCTGCGTGCTTTTTTTATTGGCTGTATATCTAATCTAACGGCTATGCGTAATATTGACAGAGGAAGCTCCATGATTTATGAAATAAAAAAAATAGAGCAAGATTTATAGAGACCCCGTTGAATTATAATTAGGAAATTAGTAGAGTAGTTTGAATATTTCTATCTCAAACGAACTTCCACTAAAACAGGCCAACATTTACCAGTAATAAAAAAGGTATTCTTTTTAGGCTGAAAAGCAATTCCATTCATTACATATCCAGCATCAATACTTAAGGGATCGTATTTTACACCTGCTTGAGAAAGTATATTACTAAAATCAATACTACTTTTAACTTGTCCGCTTACTGGATCAATCACTACCACTTCATTTCTGCCATAGATATTAGCATATAATTGCCCATTGGCGTATTCTAATTCATTCAAATTACTCAAATAGCCATATTGATTAAATACACCCAATGTTTTCTGAATGGTGAAATGTATAGGATCTACAAAATAGATATTACTTTCTCCTGTGGAAACAATTAGAGATGTATCGTTATGTGTTAAACCCCAGCCTTCATAAGGCCAGTAGAGTTCATTTATTTTCTTTAATGTTTTAGCATCGTAGACAAAAACTTTGTGACTTTTCCAGGTGAGTTGATAAATTTTATCTTGAAACAGGGTAGTGCCTTCTCCGAAAAATTCCTTGTCTAACTTTACTTTACTACCTACTTGCTTCATATTGGTATCAAGTATTTGCAAAATACTTTTCCCTTCTAAACCTGTGCCTTCTATTAATGTTTGGCCGTTCCATTCTAAACCTTGAGTATAGGAACTAGTATCATGTGGGTAAACCTTTATAAGTTCATAAGACAAGGCAGTAGGCGCTGCGATAGCATTCTCATTATTTGTATCAGTACTATTTTGACTACTATTACAAGCCACTAAGAAATAGCATAATGTAAGTGAATATAGGAGTGCCTTTTTAGTCATTATAATAGGTTCAATGAAAGTTATTTAATACTTTAAATTAAAATAAATTTTAAACGTTAAATCTAAAATGCATTACATCACCATCTTTTACAATGTATTCTTTACCCTCAATTCTTAATTTACCATTTTCTCTACAAGCAGCTTCACTTTTGAATTTAATAAAATCATCAAATGCAATGACTTCTGCTTTAATAAATCCTTTTTCAAAATCGGTATGAATAACGCTGGCTGCTTGTGGCGCTTTCCAGCCTCTACCAATTGTCCAAGCTCGCACTTCTTGCACCCCTGCTGTAAAATAGGTTTCTAAATTAAGTAATTTATAAGCCGATTGTATTAATCTATTTAAAGCTGGCTCAGTCATTTTATATTCATCCATGAAAACGGCTCTATCTGCTGGGTCTTCCAATTCTGCAATCTGTGATTCAATATTATTACACATTACAATTACTTCAGCACCTTCTGCTTTAGCCATCTCCGCCAACATAGCTGAAAATTTATTGCCGGTATGCATAGAAGCTTCATCTACATTCGCCACATACATCACAGGTTTTTCAGTTAATAAGAAACTATCTGCAATAGCAAGTCTGTCTTCCTTAGATAAGTCTAAAGAGCGAATACTTTTTCCCTGCTCTAAATGAATTTTACATTTTTGTAATACCTCTAATTCAACTTTGGCTTTAGGATCGGTTTTAGCCATTTTCTCGCAGCGTTGAATTTTTTTATCAACGCTATCTAAATCTTTTAACTGTAATTCTGTTTCAATAATTTCTTTATCGGCAATGGGGTTAATGACCCCTTCTTCTCTTAATACATTTTCATCTTCAAAACATCTTATGACATGTATTACTGCACTTACTTCTCTAATATTGGCTAAAAACTTATTGCCTAATCCTTCCCCCTTACTTGCTCCTTTTACTAAACCAGCAATGTCCACAATTTCTAATTGAGTAGGGACTATTCTATTGGGAATAATTAAATCTGCTAATTGTTGCATTCTATTGTCTGGTACATCCACTAAACCTACATTGGGTTCGATAGTACAAAAACGATAATTACTTGCCTGTGCTTTGGCACTATTACTAACTGCATTAAATAAAGTTGATTTTCCTACATTGGGTAATCCCACAATCCCTGCCTGTAAAGCCATAATATCTATTGTTTTAAGAGCGCAAAAATACAATTCTAAACTCAAAAATGACTATATTAGAACCATAAACAATAGATTATGGCCTTGAATATTATTTGGATGGCTTTTTTTGTGATTGCCTTTATAATTGCCCTCTGTAAACTTGTTTTTTTGGGTGATACAGCCATTTTTAAGTTATTAGCCGATGGTATCTTTGATTCTGCTAAGTCCTCTGTAATTGATGTCGCCTTTCCATTAGCTGGCACCATGGTCTTTTTCTTAGGTTTAATGAATATTGCTGAAAAAGCAGGGGCTATCCAAAAGCTAGCCAAGTGGATGAACCCTTTTCTGAGTCGTTTATTTCCTGAAGTACCCGCCAATCATCCAGCCATGGGCCAAATGGTAATGAACTTTTCTGCCAATATGCTAGGATTAGATAATGCTGCCACTCCGTTTGGCTTAAAAGCCATGGAAAGCTTACAAAGTTTAAACCCTGAAAAAGAGAAGGCAACCAATGCACAAATTATGTTTTTGGTATTACATACTAGTGGGCTTACCATTATTCCATTAACAATTATATCTTATAGATTAGCAGCAGGTTCTCAGGATGCGGCTAGTATTTTTATTCCTTGCGTTTTAGCCACCATTGGCACCACACTCGCATCCATTTTAATGGTAGGGTTTTATCAAAAATTAAAATGGGATAAGGTTTTAATTAGTTGGTTAATAGGATTAGTATTAATAATGGCGGGGGTTTTAGTTGGTGTGAGTTCTCTGAGTCCTGTAAATAAAGAAATATTTTCTAAAGTAATAGGTAGCGGATTATTACTCGTAATTATTGTGGCCATAATAGTAGGAGGGGCTTATAAAAAAGTTTCCGTCTTCGATGCATTTATTGAAGGTGCTAAAAATGGTTTTGAAGTAATTGTAAAAATTATACCTTATTTAGTAGCCATGCTAGTAGCTATTCGTGTATTTAGAGATAGTGGTGCCATGAATTATGTTTTAAATGCAATTACTTATTTAATTCAACTCACAGGAATGAATACTGAATTTATTGGAGCCTTACCGGTGGCCATTATGAAACCATTAAGTGGGAGTGGGGCTAGGGGAATGATGTTAGATATATTTCAAACCCAAGGTCCCGATTCTTTTGTAGGAAAATTAGCTTCCATATTTCAGGGTTCTGCAGATACTACTTTTTATATAATTGCACTTTACTTTGGAAGTGTAGGCATTAAAAAAGTAAGATATGCTTTATGGGCAGGCATATTTGCAGATATAATAGGAGTAGTGATTGCCATACTTATTGGCTATGTATTTTTTAAGTAATACTCTCAATTATTATTAAGGCGCTTACTTACCCTGGCTCATTTTCATTACTTCTTTCCACTCTGTATCTGTGACAGGTTGTACGGATAATCTTCCTAATTTAACCAGTGCCATATTCGATAAATTGGTATTGGCCTTCACATCTGATAATTTCACAGGATGTTTTAATTTTTCATGAGGTGCAAAGTCAACTGCTAACCAGGCGGTTTCTTCTGTAGTAGGGTCTTGATAGGCTTCTTTAACTACTTTGGCTATGCCTACAATTTCCATGCCTTCATTACTATGGTACCAAAAAGCGAGGTCGCCTTTTTTCATGGATCTTAAATTATTTCGAGCACCATAATTTCTGACACCATCCCAAAATGTTTTTTTGTCTTTGACAAATTGATCCCAAGAATATTTAAATGGTTCAGATTTAATTAACCAATATGCCATAATAAAATAGTTTTGAAAGTATAGTAAATTTAAAGTTAGTTAAGTTAAAAGTTAACTAAGCTTTTAATTTAATAGGGCGTTAATAACCACTAGCAAGTACATCTGCTAAATGAAGTACTTGCACATTATTACCATTGAATTTCATGCGTCCATCCAAATGCATTAAACAACTTAAGTCGGTGCTAATTAAATACTCCGCATTTGTATTTATAATATTATCAATTTTGCGATCGGCCATAGAAACGCTTATGGTATCATATTTAACGGCAAAACTTCCTCCAAAACCACAACAAGTTTCCACTTCATTCATTTCTATTAATTCTAAACCAGCCACTTTAGATAAAAGTGTTCTAGGCTCTTGTTTAATATTACATTCTCTTAAACCCGCACAACTATCATGATAAGTGGCC
>CAITGN010000185.1:0-3205 GCA_903891965.1 uncultured Bacteroidota bacterium | reverse complement strand
TGCCCTACGGCTTCCGGCGCCGCGGCAGCAGCGGCGCAAAAGGGGAGCTGCCCTTGCTGAGCAAATATCAGTGGCAGAAGCCGACGCAGACTTGTATTTATATTAGCCGTGCTGTCGTATTCATAACCATGTGGTTTAAGCTCGGCATTAGTTTCGGTTTTTGTTTCTTGGGTAGTACAAGCAATCAATGATGCCGATAAAATAGCACTTAAAATTAGTTTTTTCATAGGTTTATTAATTTGGATGATTAAATGTACAATAAATAGGGCATGTATGTAAATGCTTTTGGCTATAACGATTCTATTCGGTATGAACTAAGAAAAAATAGGTTTATTTATTCTTCTTGCACCCTTCGCTACAATACTTCACTTCTTCCCAAGTCTTTTCCCATTTTTTTCTCCAATTGAACGGTCTATTACAATGGAGGCAAATTTTAGAAGGCAGGTTTGCCTTTTTTATAGTTTTTTGTTTGCTATTTTTCATGAGTGCATTTGTCTAAAAGTTAAATTAATTCTTGGAGCTATAATTTTCTTTGACTTAGGCATGCTATGTAGCCAATGTTTTTGAAAACTACCTAGCATTTCAAATAGCGATCCACTTTCAAGTAAAATAGAATGCGTCTCCTTGGTTGCTTTGTGTTTTATGGCAAATTTTCTTTCTGCTCCAAAACTTAAAGAGGCTATGGAGCTGTTAGGAATAATTTCTTTCTCATCATCACTATGCCAACCCATACCTTCTTCTCCATCATGGTACAAATTCAATAAACAAGCATTGTAATTGCTTCCCGTGTAGGATGTTGCTAGTTGCTTTATTTCCATAAGTAAGGGCGTCCATGTCAATGCTTGCTTTGTCTTATTAGAATAAGTGTAACTCATTAAACTATCTCCGTAGAATGCTACCTTTCTTTTTGTTGTTATTTCCTTGCCAAACATGACCAATTTTTCATTGGTCCATTCTATTTTGTTTAGGAGTTCATTAAAATAGTTATGCTTTTGTTCAGCGTTTACAATAATTCCAAAATAATGTGCTTGTCCATCCTGGTTTATGATATTTGGAATATTTGTTCTCATTCATTTATATCATTTGATGGTTTTCAAAATTATATTTTCCTTTGTGCCTCAAAACAAATTTAGATCAAATTGTTTTATTAAAATCTCTAATGATGCAAACACCTATCGAAGAATTAAAATTAAGTATACAACCTACAAGAGCCGCTTTATTATCACATCCAGTGTATAGTCAAATAAAAGATTTTGATGGCATCAAGGATTTTGCAAAGTATCATGTGTTTGCTGTCTGGGACTTTATGAGTTTATTAAAATCCTTGCAAATAGGACTTACTTGTGTAAGCCTACCTTGGATACCTGTTGGTTCTGCAAACACTCGTTTTTTAATAAATGAAATTGTTTGCGGTGAAGAATCGGATCTAGATGAACAAGGTAATAGGGTGAGCCATTTTGAATTGTATTTATCTGCCATGCGTCAAATGGGTGCAGATACTAGTAAAATAGATGAATTATTAGCTTTGTTGAAAACAGGAAGGGCAATAAATGATTGTATAAATGCAGTTGATATGCCAACAGAAGTAAAACAGTTCTTACAATATACTTTTGAAATAGCCATGCATGCACCACTGCATGTGAAGGCTGCCGTTTTTACCTTTGGTAGAGAGGATTTGATTCCAGATATGTTCACCCAAATTTTAAATAAAATTTACGCCGAGCATCCCGACAAAGTATCCATTTTTAAGTACTATATAGAAAGACATATTGAGGTAGATGGGGGTCACCACAGTGAATTGGCCATACAAATGGTCTCAGAATTATGTGGAAATGATAAAACTAAATGGGAGGAGGCTACGAAAGCGGCTGTAGATTCTCTAAAAATACGTGCATTATTATGGGATGCAGTTTCTGATAACAAATTTGTTTAAAATTTATAAATAAAAATTAAACAAAAGGCTAAACAAAGCTAAATATTTTTATTTTTTTTATATTTTTTAACAAGTTTTCTAATTTTTTATTTCTAACTTTTGTTCGGTTTAAAAAAACAACAAATGCTTGGCTATTGCTTTGCAATACCTATTTAAAAATATGTATTGACAGCCGGAACGAACTGAGGAGAGTTGTGAATTAATACGTTCACCAAAACTCAACAAATATGGATCATTTATTTCTTCTTGATGCCACGATGGCGATTTCAAAGACCGATTATGTGTCTTTTACGTTCTTCGTAGGTACAATGGCTATGATGGCCGCGGCGGTTTTTTTCTTCTTAGAATTGAACAACACTAGTAAAGAATGGAGAACCTCAGTACTTGTTTCTGGGTTAATCACTTTTATTGCTGCTGTTCACTATTACTACATGCGTGGATACTATGCTGAAACGCATGATAGTCCAACATTTTTCCGTTATGTAGACTGGTTATTAACTGTGCCTTTAATGTGTGTTGAATTCTATTTAATCACAAAGAAAGCGGGTGGAACTACAGGTTTATTATGGAAAATGATTTTAGCTTCTGTTGTAATGTTAGTTACAGGTTATTGGGGAGAGGCTGTTGCCCCAGCTCAAGCTACATTATGGGGAACTATAAGTGCTATCGCTTACTTCTACATTGTGTATGAAGTATGGATGGGAGATGTTAAAAAATTAGCAACTGGCGCTGGTACTGCAGTAGCATCTGCGAATGCAGCATTAGGTTGGTTCGTTTTAGTAGGTTGGGCTATTTATCCATTAGGATATTTAATCGGAACCGCTGATGGACAATGGTACGCTAGCTTCAAAAATATTGGAATTGACATGAACATCATCTACAACATTGGTGATGCTGTCAACAAAATAGGTTTTGGTTTGGTTATTTATAGCTTAAGTAGAAAAGCTGCATAATATATAGGAATAACTTTTAAGGGGCAAGTTGGTTACTTGCCCCTTTTTTATTTAATTTAGATCCATGCAAATTAAACTACGCCTTTACCTAATATTATTTGCATTTCTTTTATTCCTTATAGACACTGTTTTTGTTTTAAATAACAGCACTCAAATTTCCTTCTTAATTGTTGTCTTAATTCTTTTTGGAGTGCCCCATGGCGCCCTTGATTTATACATTGACCAACACTTGCATAAATCGGATAGTAATCAAAAATTATTTCTTTTAAAATACATAGCTAATATAATTGGCTACGCCTTAGTTTGGTATTTTTTCCCC
>CAITGN010000184.1:0-4560 GCA_903891965.1 uncultured Bacteroidota bacterium | reverse complement strand
CGCAACTTAAAGTTACATTCATTACATTGCCTGGTACAATTTGACCATTTTTCACTACAGGCTCTTGTGCAATACCACCTACTGCTAGTATACAAGCATCGGGAGGGTTAATAATGGCTGTGAATGAATCTATTCCAAACATACCTAAATTAGAAATGGTGAAAGTGCTTCCTTCCCAATCTGAAGGTTGCAATTTTTTATCTTTTGCTTTTTTAGCAAACTCTTTTACAGATACACTTATTTCATCCAAAGAAAGTCCGTCTGCAAAACGAAGTACAGGGACCAATAATCCTTCGTCAACTGCCACAGCAATACCAATATTCACATGATGGTTCTCGCGAATCACATCGCCTAACCAACTACTATTTACTTTAGGATGTTGTTTTAAAGAAAGCGCTACTGCTTTTACAATAAAATCGTTGAAACTAATTTTAACAGGTGCTGTTTCATTCACTACCGTTCTTGCAGCAATGGTAGCATCCATGTTAATTTTCATAGTTAAGTAAAAATGCGGCGCCGTAAATAAACTTTCGCTTAAACGTCTTGCAATGGTTTTACGCATTTGCGAAACCGGTGTATCCACAAAACTTACTTGGCCTACGAAATTTGTATTTTTGGGAGCTGCTGCTCTTGCAGTACTTGAAGTATTGCTAGCAGGCTTATAATTTTCTAGATCAGTTCTTGTAATTCTTCCATGCTCACCTGTACCTTGCACATATTTTAAATCTATCCCTTTTTCTTTTGCAATTTTCTTTGCTAAAGGGGATGCAAATATTCTTCCTTCATTTACTACAGCGGTAGATGCAATTGTATTAGCAGATGCTGGTGATGAAACTGGTGCAGATGGCGCAGCAGAAGCTGTTGTAGCTGCTGCAGCAGGACTAGCAGGCTTAGGCGCTTCAGTACTTGATGGCGCTTTGATAGACTTTACAATGCTATCAATATCTAAACCAGGTTGTCCAATAATACATAATAGTTGATTGACTAATATTTTTTCGCCAGCTTGTGCACCTTGGTATAATAAAATACCATCTTTATAAGATTCCAATTCCATGGTGGCTTTATCTGTTTCGATATCTGCCAACACTTCTCCTTTTGCTACTTTATCTCCTACTTTTTTATGCCAACCTGCAATCACACCTTCTGTCATGGTATCACTTAAACGTGGCATTAATACGACTTCTTCCATAGTACTTGCATCAATACTATTTGCAGTTGTTGCTGAACTTGAAGTTGTTGCTGGACTTGTAGTTGGTACAGCAGGAGTTGCAGGAGCAGTAGTGCTTGCTGTTGCAGTTGAACTTGCAGCAGGGGAAGCGCCTTGTGTATTCGCTGCAATAAGTGCAGAAATATCTTCTCCTTGTTTTCCAAATATGGCTAGTAAATCATTCACTTGTAATTTGCCTCCACGAGGAGTACCAATATGCAATAAAATACCATCTTGATAGCTCTCCAATTCCATGGTGGCTTTGTCCGTTTCAATTTCAGCTAGTAAGTCTCCTTTTTTAACGGTATCCCCCACATTTTTATGCCAAGCTGCTACCACACCTTCGGTCATGGTATCACTTAAACGGGGCATTAATATTGCTTCAGCCATAGGTTAAAGGGATGTTTTGTAATTAGGCGTGAAATTACATCAAAAATGTTTTTTTTCCCACCAGAAAACGCAATTTTCTATCAAAAAGAGGCCAAAAACAGGGCTATTTAAGTAAAAGCCTTGATTCTATTGACCCTGTGCCAAACTATAGGCTTTTTTGTCGGCCCACATGTTCAAAATTTCTAAAGAGCAAATCTTAAAATTAACAGCTAAGGCACGGTATAAATCAATCACATCATCTTGAGAAAGTGGCGATTCATTTACTGTTTCAAAACGACAATAGTATTGATTAATTAAGTTGGTAAATACAGAACCTGAAGGCCAAACCTGTGTTCCTCTGTTGGTAATAGTGACAAGTTTTAAAGTAGCACTGGCATGCAATAAACATTTATCTGCAATAACTTGTGGTTGCTCTGCACTTTCAATAAAGAAATCTACTCCTACAATTTTATGATGATCATTTAAATCACTTTGTAACATTGGATTGCTTTCTAATTTAAAATTAGTTGGCGTTACATAAAAATTAGCTAGACTTGGTTTTGGATTATGACTAGGTAGTTTACCAAAATTTTGAATCACCGCTTGCGCAAAGGCTGTAGTAGATAAAGAAGCAGTAGCGCGATCTCCAAAATCGCCAGTATGCACACCCGATTCTAAAGTATATAATAATGCATTTTCAATGGTAGCTGCTTGTTCCATTAAACCTAAATGATGCAACATACCTAAACCACTTAATAATAAAGCTGTGGGGTTCGCAATATTTTTTCCAGCAATATCTGGAGCGGTACCATGCACGGCTTCAAATATAGAAATATGATCTCCAATATTAGCAGAAGGCGCAAAACCAAGCCCACCCACTAATCCAGCGCATAAGTCACTCACAATATCTCCTTGCAAATTCGTTAATACCACTACATCAAATAAGTCTGGACGGCTTACTAATTTCATACAAAGGTCATCTACAATAACGTCATCTGCTTTTAATTCAGGATATTCTTTCGCTACTTCTTTAAATACTTCTAAAAACAAACCATCTGTTAATTTCATGATGTTTGCTTTATGTCCACAAGTAATACGCTTGGCTCCTTTTTTCTTTGCCATCTCAAATGCATAACGAATAACTTGCATGCTACCTGGTCTTGTAATAAATCGACGACCCAAGGCCACATCTTGTGTTAACATATGTTCAATACCTCCATAGGTATCTTCAATATTTTCTCTAACAATAGTAATATCAATAGGAATACCTGCTTTACTAAAAACGGTATCTACACCACTTAAAGTTTGAAAAGTTCTTTTATTTGCATAGGTGTTCCATGTTTTACGCGCAGTTACATTTACACTTTTCACGCCCTTGCCTTTTGGCGTCTCCATGGGGCCTTTAAAAAGAATACCTAAATCTTCAATAGTATCCTTCGCTTCTGCTGTCATACCATTACTAAAACCTTTGTCAAAAACCCATTTTCCCATATCCACAAAATCGTATTCCAAAGGTACTTTGGCGGCATTAAACACATCAATTACGGCGTCCATAATTTCTGGGCCGATACCGTCTCCTTTAGCTACTGCGATCTTCATTGTGACTGATTTTATTAGATTTTTACCACATTACCCAATACGTAATGCATTAGTTTTCGCAAAGTTACGCGACTTAGGGGGTCTAATAAAAAAATAGAGGGTTTTTTTATATAATCGGGGCAAATTTTTGGTACTTTTATCCCGCAGTATTCTCTGCAAAAGCACTTATTGACGTTAATTCTTATGGTCTCTAAAATTTCAGAAGGCGTAGAGGTTAGTATCGAGACTTTTTACCAAAAAGACTACAGCAATCCTTTGCAAAATGAATACATGTTTGCTTACAGAATTACCATCGAAAATCACAATTCATTTCCCGTTAAATTATTGAGACGTTATTGGGAAGTATTTGATAGCAATAGTGAACACCGAATTGTAGAAGGCGAAGGTGTGGTAGGAGTACAACCTTTAATTATGCCAGGTAAACATTATCAATATGTAAGTGGCTGTCACTTAAAAAGTGAATTAGGTAAAATGCAAGGTTATTATACCATGGAGAATATTGAAACCAAGGATTTAATCAATGTCAATATTCCAGCCTTTAAAATGGCTGCGCCAGTTAAATTAAACTAAGCCTACCTTTGGCCCATGAAAATTTGTATCGCACAACAAAATTATCACATTGGCAATTTTGAACAGAACACTACCAAAATGCTTTGTGCCATTGATGAGGCCAAAAAGCAAGGTGCAGATTTAATTTTATTTAGTGAGATGAGTGTTTGCGGCTATCCCGCCCGAGATTTTGTAGAGTTCAATGATTTTATTACTCAATGCTACGCACAAGTTGATATTATTAAAGAAGCGGCTGATACCATTGGTGTTTTAATTGGCAGCCCAGCACGCAATCCGAATAAAAAAGGAAAAGATTTATTCAACGCTGCTTTTTTCTTGCACGATAAAAAAATTATTGCAGAAATTCATAAAACATTACTACCTACTTACGATGTTTTTGATGAGAACAGATATTTTGAACCTGCCGATGATTGGAAAGTAGTTCCTTTTAAAGGAAAAAAATTGGCCATTACTATTTGTGAAGATATTTGGAACTTAGGGGATAACCCACTGTACCGAATTTGTCCGATGGATAAAATGATGGAGCAGTCTCCTGATATTTTATTAAACCTAAGTGCTTCTCCTTTTGATTATACGCATGATGAAGATAGAAAGGCCACTATTAAAGCCAATGTATTAAAATATAAGATTCCTTTATTTTATTGCAATGCTGTGGGAAGTCAAACAGAGATTGTATTTGACGGAGGTTCTTTTGCTTTTGATAAGATGGCAAATCTTTGCGGAGCACTTCCTATGTTTGAATCGGCAATGGAAATATTTGAATGCACAGAGGAGGGTATGATTAATGCACCTATTATTGAACCAGCTGCAAGAGT
>CAITGN010000183.1:0-2244 GCA_903891965.1 uncultured Bacteroidota bacterium | reverse complement strand
CGATGTTAAAGTACTTATTAGCATTGATGAAAAATCATATAAAGGTGGAGAGAATGGAGACAAACATCCTATGGCTTGGTACCATAATTTTGATGGTGGTAGAGTATTTTATACAGAACTAGGTCATACCAATGAGTCTTATTCAGACCCTATGTATTTAAAACATATTTTAGGCGGTATACAATATGCTATTGGAGACAACAAAGCAGACTATAGTAAGGCACATAGTATATTTGCACCTGATGAAAGCCATTTCACCAAAACCGATTTAGTCACTGGCACTTTCTTCGAGCCCACAGAACTTTCAGTACTTCCTAATTTAGATGTATTAGTAGTTCAACGTCGTGGTGAAATATTATTATATAATAATACTTCTAAAAAAATTAAACAAGCAGGTTTTTTAAATGTGTACTGGAAAACCAATGCCCCTGGTGTGAATTCAGAAGAAGGTTTATTGGGCGTAAAAGCCGATCCCGATTTTGCAAAAAATCATTTTGTGTATATGTTTTATAGTGCGCCCGATTCTTCTGTGAATAGACTTTCTCGTTTTACTTTAGAAAATGACACTATTTTAAATAGCTCTGAAAAAGTAATTTTAGAATTTTATGAGCAACGTGATATTTGTTGTCATACAGGTGGTTCAATTGCCTTTGGCCCAAATAAAACTTTATTTGTTTCAACGGGTGACAACACTACCCCATTCGATGAGCCTAAACAAAAATATGCAAGTCATGGTTATGCACCTTTGGATGATCGCCCTGGTCATCTTCAATATGATGAGCGTCGCGGTACAGCGAATACCAACGATTTAAGAGGAAAAATTTTACGTATTAGGGTAAAAGAAGATGGTACCTATGAAATACCTGAAGGAAATTTATTCCCTAAAGGCACAGACAAAGCAAGGCCAGAAATTTATGTAATGGGAAATCGTAATCCTTACCGTATTTCTGTAGATCCTAAAAATGGTAATTTATATTGGGGTGAAGTAGGCCCAGATGCGAATATAGATAGTTTAGAGACAAGAGGTCCTCAGGGTTATGATGAAGTAAACCAAGCACGTAAGGCTGGATTCTTTGGATGGCCTTTCTTTATTGGTAATAATTATCCATACCATATTTATGATTATGCAACAGGTAAATCGGGCCCAGCCTTTGATCCTGCAAAACCTATTAATAATTCAAGAAACAATACAGGCTTAACTGAATTACCTCCAGCACAACCTGCCTTTATTTGGTATCCCTATGGTATTTCAACCACAGACTTCCCTTCTTTAGGCGCAGGTGGAAGAACAGCCATGGCAGGTCCAGTTTATTATAGCGACTTATATCCAAAAGAAACAAGATACCCTTCTTATTATGATGGTAAATTCTTTTTCAATGAATGGATGCGTGGTTATATTAAAGCTGTAACGATGAAGCCCAATGGAGACTATGATAGAATGGAACCTTTTATGCCGAATACAAAGTTCCATGCTGCGATTGATATTGAAGTAGGTCCTGATGGTCGTTTCTATGTATTAGAATACGGTTCAGGCTGGTTCAGTAAAAATGCAGATGCTGGTTTATCAAGAATTGATTATAAATGATTTCGTAATTAGTATATAATAGAACTTACACTTAAATCTTTTAACATGAACAAGCGTCAATTTATCAAAGACATCGTTTTAACAAGTATTGCTACCCCATTGGGTATTGCGAGTATGGCAAAAAGTTTTGAACAAAAAGCGCATTTGCCTGCAGCAGTATTAGCGAAAGACGAAGATTTTTGGACAGGCATTCGTAATCAATATTTATTAAAACCAGATTATATCAATTTAGAGAATGGTTATTACAACTTTCTACCCCAACCTATTCTAAATAAATTCATAGAGCATATTAAAGAAGTGAATTATCAAGGTTCTTATTACATGAGAACAGTTCAGTTTGAGAATAAAAAAAATATAGCTGCAAGACTTGCAGGTATTGCAGGCTGCTTGCCAGAAGAATTAGTTATTACAAGAAACACTACTGAATCATTGGACTTAGTCATTGGTGGTTTTGATTGGAAAGCCGGCGATGAAGCCATTATGGCGGTGCAAGATTATGGTGCTATGCTGGATATGTTTGATCAAATTCATAACAGATATGGTGTAGTGAATATTAAATTATCGGTACCAAATCATCCAAAAGACGACGATGAAATTGTAAATTTATACGCAAGCGCTATTACTTCTAAAACAAAGGTCATCTTTGTTAGTCATATGAT
>CAITGN010000182.1:0-2732 GCA_903891965.1 uncultured Bacteroidota bacterium | reverse complement strand
TAGGAAGTACAGAAAGTTCAGTAGGCTCAAAGAAAGTGCCAGTGACTAAATCGGTTTTAGTGAAATGGCTTTCATCAGGTGCAAATACACTATGTGCTTTACTATAGTCGGCTGTGTTGTCTCCAATAGCATATTGAATACCGCCTAAAATATGTTTTAAATACATTGGTTCTGAATAAGACTCATTGGTATGACCTAGTTCTGTATAAAATACTCTACCGCCATCAAAATTATGATACCAAGCCATAGGGTGCTTGTCTCCATTCTCTCCACCTTTATATGATTTTTCGTCAATGCTAATAAGTACTTTAACATCTTTGCTTAAATTTTTGAAATTATACCACTCATCTGTTCTAGTCCAAGTAGCAGGTAGGAAATTGGTAGAAGGATGATTTTTATCGTTTATAACTAATGTAGCTTCTTGTTGTTCTGGGTGGCTTTTAAAAGAAGCGCCAATCATTTTCACATACCAGTTCCAATCATATTCAGCATCTGCAGCAGCATGTATGCCTACAAAACCTCCACCTGCTTGCATATATCTTTCTACTGCAATTTCTTGATTGCCGCTTAATATTTCACCTGTACTGCTTAAGAAAACCAAGGCAGCATATTTTTTCAAACTATCTTCTGTAAACTTACCAGCATTGGTAGTGGTATCTACATCAAAACCATTTTTTGCACCCAATTCCTGAATGGCTTTAACACCTGTGGGAATAGACTCATGGTAGTAACCTCCTGTTTTATAAAATACTAAAATAGTGGGCTTGCTACTTCTTTTACTACTACAAGAAGCAAGGGTAAATAATAAAATGCAAAATAATGCAAGAGACTTCATTGTAAAATGGATTGTTTTTTTCATATTTATTAGCGTTGTGAATGGTTCGTTTGTGGCAGTTAAATTCCTACTTTTTTTGCTTATGGCAAAATAAAGATGGATTAGTGGTAAATGACTATAAATGAGACTAGTGGGAGACTTATTTTACAATAAATGTAACCTCTTTGTAAATAGGTTGGCCCTGTTTGGAAATACCTTGCACTACAATGGCATATTTCCCTGGTACATCAGAAGTATAAAAGGCAGTATTAATTTTGCCCTTAGTAGTGGTATTTATATTGGGTGACCAGTTTAATAGATGTCTAAAATCGGGGCTGCGGCTGTCAATCTGATTTTGGTTTTCATATACTGGCGCAATAAACTCTCTTTGCATTTGCAGGCCTTTATAATCAATTAGGGTAGCTCTTGGGTCTAATTCATAGCCTTCCATTTTACCATTGTAACTAATAAAATTAGCAATACCATTAAAGGCCATATTGCCAGAAAAATAAGTTCTACTTACCACTTCTAATTTTCTAATTTTTAAAGGATCATATTCAATAAACTTATCCATATTTAAAATAGGCACACCGTCTAATAAAACAAGGGGTGCTTTATCGAAGAAACGTTTATTCTGATCGTCATAAACGGCTAATTGAAACCGGCCCTCATTTTTAGTTAAGGTAAGTGGTGTCACATATTCTCTAATGACTTCCTCCATTGTTGTAAATCGCGCATATAAGTCTAAATAGTAAGTATAGTCTGGTTTATAATAAAAAGCATTGCTATCAATGGTAGGGGATATAAACTGATTAAAATTATCTGCCTTAAAATGATTTTGAATTTCAATATTACTATTTAATTGCTGAACCATTTCTTTATTCAATTTAGTTAGTAGTAAGGGCTCAATAATTTGACTATTATTTTTACTTTGGTAAAAAGGGTTGTCTATTTCAATTTTATGTGCGTTGTATTTGCTGCTATCGGCTTCTAGAATAACTTGACCATCATTGTATAAATGAGGAAACTCAAATTTAATATTACCACTCTCATCGCTAATGCCTGCTTTAAATAAAGTGTTCTTGCTAGGCATGGAAATAAAGCCTGTAATATCTTTAACTAGATTGGTTGTTCCTTTTTGTACCATTTTACCGGTAATAATACTGCCAGCTAGTTCTGGTAAGTATTTAAAACTTGGACGCGTACCTGCTAAAACAGTTTCCCATTTAAATCGGCGCCATCCATTCACAAGCATCAATTCATCTATGGCAAGCAAGGTATTGCTATCATTATTTTGAAAATAGGAGGCAGGGTTTTCAATACGGCCTACTAGGTCAGAGCTTAGCCAAATATAATTTTGAATATTATTTTCATCTAGGGTTTGAATAGAATCAATCTTATAAACAGCCATTGATAAATTTGCTGCAGCAAAACCATTATTGGTTTGCTTGGTAGCAATTTGAAGATTTACTTTTCTTCTTTTTTCTAATAAAGGGCTTTCTAAATCAAGACTTGCTTCAAGAATATTTTTTGGATAATTAAAATATAATCTCTCGCAAACAGGCTCTTGTGCTTGATTAAATAAAGTAATTATATTAATGCCTTCGTTTAATTTATTTTTATCAATTTCTAAAGAGCAGTTACCATTGATAATTTGACCTGTAATAGTATGAGAAACAAGGCCTCTTGAATGAACTATTAAATAAACATTTGTATTTTCAAGTTCTATGCCAGCAATTTTCACATTTATTTTGTTTGATGTATTTGCTGCACTATTTCCAAGGCTAATTGTATAGCCTTTATCAAATGTTTTAGGTAATAGTTGACTAATTGTTTTATCGCTATCTGTTAAGAGTGATAAACTATAACTATGATTTGCTTGAGGGGTAAAATTAAAACTACCCATGCCCATACTACC
>CAITGN010000181.1:0-2616 GCA_903891965.1 uncultured Bacteroidota bacterium | reverse complement strand
CCACCAGGGTAATGCATCTTACTAAAATACCTGCGCTAAGTAGAATGAATTTACCCATTGGAGGAGGGAAAAATATAATCAATGCTACCACTGAAGATCATGGACCTAGTTGGAGAATGGTAGTGCACTTAACTGATGAAATAGAGGCCTATGGTTTATATCCAGGAGGACAGAGTGGTAACCCAGGTAGTGCTTACTATGATACTTTCGTCGACTATTGGGCAGCTGGAAAATATTATAAATTATTATTTTTAGCTAAAGAAAAATTAATACAGAACGACAGAACTAAATGGCATATTCAGTTTAAAAAGTCAAACGCTTCATAACTAAAAGCTTACTAACTAGTAAATAAAAATAATAGTTAATCAAATATCAATTTTAAATATCTTCTATGAAATATATTGTATCCATTTTATTATCTGCCCTGCTTGCTTATGCTGTTGGAATTTATGGAAATTTGCCTTGGTGGAGTTTTGTAGTCACTAATTTTATTATAGCCATTGCAATACCTATTAAACCTGCTCAATCTTTTTCGGCGGGCGCCTTGGGTGTTGGTTCTTTATGGGCTGGGCTAGCGTTCGGAATTGATATTTCTAATAATCATATTTTGTCCACTAAAGTGGCAAAAATTCTACCAATGGGGGGATCCTATTTAGTATTAATTTTTGCAACTTTTGCAATAGGTGCTTTATTAGGAGGACTTGCTTCCTTAACTGGTTCTTTTCTTCGATCCAATAAAGCCTAATTTTTTTGAAAATAACTATTAATGACTAACTGACTTTTATCAGTTAGTCATTTTATATAATAATTAAAGATTCTATTTATCTTTACATTGAATTTCCCCAACCTGTAATTGGGATAAAAATTTAATCTATGTCAGTTCTACACAATCGCATCTCCAATAAGGAGTTGAAAGAAAAATTATACCAGGAAAATTTTCCGCGTACCACTATTAGTTTTTATCAGTACTTCACTATTCAAGATCCCTTGGCTTTTAGAGATGAATTATATAAAGGCTTGAATGAATTACAAGTTTTCGGCCGTATTTATATAGCCACTGAAGGTATTAATGCTCAAATTAGTGTGCCCACTCATTTATTCGAAAATTTTAAAACCTATTTATACGCAATACCTGGCCTCGAAGGTGTAAGATTAAATATTGCAGTCAACGATAATGGAAAAAGTTTTTGGGTTTTACGTATTAAGCATCGTAGTAAAATTGTTGCCGATGGCATTGAGGATGAAAGTTTTAGTATGGAAAATAAAGGCAACTATGTCAATGCCGTGCAGATGAATGAATTATTAAATTCTCCTGAAACTATTGTGATTGATATGCGTAATCATTATGAATACGAAGTAGGACATTTTGTAAATGCCATAGAAATTCCTTCAGATACTTTTAGAGAACAACTACCTATGGCAGCAGAGATGATGCAGAAAAATAAAGATAAAAATATTATCATGTATTGCACGGGTGGTATTCGTTGTGAAAAAGCAAGTGCCTATATGATGCACCATGGATTTAAAAACGTTTTTCATTTAGAAGGAGGCATTATTAATTACGCCAATCAAATTAAAGAGGAGGGTTTAGAAAGTCAGTTCAAAGGAAAGAACTTTGTATTTGATGATAGACTAGGAGAGAAAATTACGGAAGATATCATTGCCAAATGCCATCAGTGTGGAGCGCCTTGCGATACGCATACCAATTGCAAAAACGATGGTTGTCATTTATTATTTATTCAATGTCAAAGCTGCGCTGAAACCTATGCGGGTTGCTGCACGCAGGCCTGTACCGATATTGTACATCTGCCAGAGGAAAAGCAAATAGAACTTCGTAAAGGCATTGATAAAGGCCAGCAAATTTTTAACAAAAGCAAGCAGCGCTTAAGGCCTCGATTAGGAATAGATATTTAACTAAGCTTCTCAAGTGAAGCGCATACAACTTGATAAGTTTCTTCTTCTGATAATTGCTGCGGCATAAATTTTTCGCCAATTACTTGTTCGTAAAGCTCAATATATCTTTTAGAAATAGTATCAATCCACTGTGCAGACATTGCAGGAACCGTTTGTCCTTCTTTACCCATGAAATTATTGGCAATTAACCACTCACGCACAAACTCTTTACTTAATTGTTTTTGTTTTTCTTTGCTGGCTTGTCTTTGTTCAAAACCATCTGCATAAAAATAACGGGAAGAATCGGGTGTGTGAATTTCATCCATTAAATAAATGGTGTCGTCAATTTTTCCAAATTCATATTTAGTGTCCACTAAAATTAATCCTTGTTTAGCGGCAATTTCTTTACCTCTTTGAAATAAAGCCAATGCATATTTTTCCAAGACTGCCCAGTCTGTTGCAGAGGCCAATCCTTGTGCGATAATTTCTTCTTTTGAGATATCCTCATCATGCCCTTCACTGGCTTTAGTGGATGGGGTAATAATGGGACTTGGGAAAAAATCATTTTCAGCCATACCTTCTGGTAAGCTTACACCACATAATTTTCTAGCTCCCGCGCTATAAGTTCTCCAAGCATGACCCACTAAATTGCCTCTTACCACCATTTCAATTTTGAAGGGCTCACATTTTTTACCAATGGCCACATGGGGGGCAGGGGTGTCT
>CAITGN010000180.1:0-2594 GCA_903891965.1 uncultured Bacteroidota bacterium | reverse complement strand
TCGATAATTTCTAAGGTATTCCCATCTGGTAAAATAATATCTAGCACCAAATGAGTATAAGTTTCCTTTTTAAGTGCCTGCATTAATTCATTGCAAGTGCCCACTTCGTCTACAACTTGTACATTAAAATGCTTAATTAAAGAACTTAATCCCATTCTCACAATACTGTGGTCATCTGCTATAATTACTTTGGTATCCATTGGGTTAATTAAAGAATGGTAAATGTTTATTTAAATACATATTAAAAATAAGGAACTTATAGCTTGAATTTACTTAATACAAGGTCAAATAGAATTAATTCTATTTAAGTGGTCTATTTGATATAATTAGCCAAAACCATATTCCTAAGCGTTAGTGGGCTTAGTTTTTTACCTATTAGTATGCCTTTATTATCAATTAGATAAAATATGGGATTGGTGAAAGCATCATAACTTTTTCGAATGGCTACATTGGCACCCAGGCTTACATGCACATAGTTATTTGTAAGGCCATATTTATTAATGAAGTCCTTCCAAACTGGTAAAGGCATGTTAGGTTCATTACATACTGCATACCTACCTATTTTAATATTGTACTTAGCATACAAAAGATTTAATGTACTGTCCATAATAGGAAGCTCCACTTTGCAATGTTCACAAGTAGGATCATAGAATATGATAACAGTAAAACTAAATTGCTTCGCAAAATCCTGTAAATTCTGTGGATTATTGCTCGTGTCTTTTAAAATCATATTCACACAGGTATCTTGAAGGCTCAGTAAACTCAAATTGGCTATTTCTTCCTTATAGGTCGTTTTTTCTTTGGCATCTAAGACCTTGCATTTGTCATTCAATAAATAGGACTGCATAAATTTCTTATACGCTTCTGTATTATTCACAATTTCTCTATTCTTTAATAACTTAGTTAAATAATCAACTACATACTTGGCCATAAACATTTTACAATCCACGCCTTTCATAACAGTGTCAACCCCTTTAGAAATGGAATCGGCCTGTAAGGGATAATAAGAAAAGTATTCTGTAAGTACTGCTCGTAAATTGGGTGTGAATAAGAGTTTCGGCGACTTAAAATCGAAATATTTTATAAACTCGTCTCTGGCTGCAAAGTTCTTTCTACTGGGTACTGACTCATCTAATAGATTCAATGTATTGAAATGTAAGTAAAGCGCATCTGTCTTTTGCATTTGCTCCATGGCATTGGTTCTAAAATAAACTAACTGATTCGTTTTTAGCTTATAAAAGGCTGCTTTTTGAGCCAAATTAAATTTCTTGCCTTGTGCTAATTCTTTAGCAAAAAGCGTATCGTAATTAGATAATTTTTTCTCTAATTGCTGATACTCAATAAATGTTTGATTCTTTTGATTGCTAAAGCTTATAAAATCTAAATAATTAGCCCCAGAAATTTCCACCTTCAAACTGTCTTTATTTTCTAAGGCAAAGAAAATTTTAGTTTTTGATTTTGGAAAATAGAAAAAATAAATACCTCCTAGTATTGGCTTTTTGGCGCTAAGTGTGAAAATCCCTTTAGATAAATTAATGGTATCCTTGGGTATAAAATTTTTCTCATCAAATACTGTACCTCTAAAATAAATAACTGTATCTAAAGTATTAACAGCTTTAATTTTAATTTGATATTGCGCATTCGAAAGTTTTGAAAATGCCAATAGAATTATAAGTAATAGGTAGGATTTTCTCATTGCTAACTTTTAATCTTTCATTAGATTACTTACAATATAAAGCAATAAACTTATCTATATCTGGATAATTTTTCTTTTTAGCAGCTTGTAAAGGGCCACAAGCATCTGCATTTTTTCCCATGGCCACCAGAGACATGGCTTTAAAAAACTCCGACTTTCCTGTAGTATTATTTGAAAAAGTAGCGGCTTTATCAAAATAAGGAATACTTTTTTCAAAATTCTTATTCGTGTAATAGCAAATAGCAACATTTTCATAATGGGTATAGTTATTAGGCTCTACACCACTTGCTTTTAAATATAAATTGGCAGCCTGTGTATACTTACCTTTTGCAAATAACTTAGCTCCCTCATACGCAAATTGATTCCCCGTAACAACAGCTTGTCCACTATTTTGAGTTCCTAAAATACCTCTTGAAAGTAAATTTCTAGCATTATATAAAGCAGTTGTATCCTTTGGGAAATGCACAAAGGCAGAATCTAAAATATTTAACATGTATCTATCGGCACCGCCTTTCACTTCATACATAGCCATTAAGTATTGATTCACGGCCTCACCCCCATCACGGTATTTTTTATATAGGTTATAAGCTTTTGTAATTTGAACGGTGTCTTTCTTTTTAGCAGCGGCAAACAAGGCATTTTTATAATAAGAAGTAGCCCTTGGCCAATTATAAAATGCTCTATAGGCATAAAAAGCCGTGCTATCATAATTTTGCTTGGCAGCAAATATTGCAGTTTTAATAAAATCGTTATAATGCAAGGCTGGGTTTACATTTTCGCTCTCTACTAAAAGACGCATGGACTCGTCATACATTTTATCTCTAAAATAATACCTAGCCACTAAGGCCTTAATAGGCAAGGTAGAAGTAGATAAATTAGGGAACATAGGAAAAGCGTC
>CAITGN010000179.1:0-1945 GCA_903891965.1 uncultured Bacteroidota bacterium | reverse complement strand
TAAAGTTTTACCTGTACCTGGAGGGCCTATTAATAAAGCACCTTTAGGAATCTTACCTCCAAGGGCTGTATATTTTTTAGGTTGTTTTAAGAAGTCCACAATTTCCATCACTTCTTCTTTGGCTTCTTCTAAACCTGCAACATCGGCAAAAGTTATATTCACTTTCGTGCCACCTTTTTCAAATAAAGTAGCCTTCGATTTTCCTACATTAAAAATACCGCCTGGGCCACCGCCACTTCCGCCGCCGCCGCCCATCTTGCGCATAAGTAGCACCCAAACTACCACTATAAGTACTAAAGAAAATATAGTGTTGGCAATAGGGCCAAACCACTCTCCTTCTTTCACAGCATTCTGTGGTACTTCTTGAATATTTTTTTGTTCGTAAAAACGTTGTAATCTTTCATTGAAACTATTCCAGTCTGTTACATTGAATTCAAATAAAGGCACATTTTTAATTTTTGCCTTATCCATTTTACGTTTTAATTTCTGAACGTAAAAGTCTTTATCAATACTATCGGGCTTAATATAAACACGCACCAATTCTTTGTTTTGAACAAGATCAATTTTTTCTACATCACCCCCTGTTAACATCACTTGCTTAAATTCAAGTTCAGAAGTGGTCATAATATCTGGAGCAGTTTGGAAGAAACGAGCAGACAATAATGAAATGGCGATTAAACCATAAATCCAATATATGTTGAACTTAGGCATTTTGGGCCCATCTCCTAATGGGCTTTTCTTCTTTTTATTTTCAGGTATCATTGGTAGCTAATTAATTCTTGGTGTTGTATATATTTTATAAATGCTTGCTTAATTGGATATCCCCAACATCAAGTAACAATTTTTTTTAAAATAAGTTTTAAAGATCATGCATTTTAGCGTCTGCATCGCTCCACATATCTTCTATTTGATAAAAATGTCTAGCTTCTGGATGCATTACATGCACTACTATATTAATATAATCGATAAGTAACCATTGAGCAGCAGTTTGCCCTTCTGTTTTATAAGGCATTTCTCCGCATTTAGTTTTCACTTCAAATTCAATAAAATCGGCAATGGCCTTTAATTGTGTGGTATTATTGGCTTCGCAGATAATAAAAAAATCGCTGGTGGACTCTGGTATTTTCTTCAAGTCTAAACTTATAATATTGGTACCCTTTTTATCTTGGATAGCCTGAATGATAGTTTTGAAAATTTTTGAGCTGCGGGTAAGTTGTAATACCGTTGATTTTTTACGGCTTTTAAGTGTTGAAAGTGGTTCCAATGATTCTTATATTTATTTGTTAAATGCTTATTAATTCAAACATTTTAAGGTACTAAAATGATTCTAAACTAACTTTACAAAAATAGCAATTCTTTGTTACCTGCCACACCAAATATCCTATTAGGGGAGCCGCTCATCGAACTTACTACTATCCCTAGTACCAATATCTATGCCATGGACCAAGTGCATCAGGGTTTAGCGATATCTGGCAGTTGCTACAGCGCTGATTTTCAGACTGCTGGAAAGGGGCAACATGGCCGTGTTTGGGAAAGTGAAAAAGGGCAAAACCTACTTTCAAGCTATGTTTTGGAGCTAAAACAGTTAAAAACAGGTAAAATTTGGACCCCAGCCGATCAAATTGGGTTTTCAGCAGCCATTGCTCTAGGCGCTAGGGCCTTTTTTGCATCCTTTGCGGGTGCAGAAACCAAAATTAAAAAGCCCAATGATATCTATTATCGTGACAGAAAGGCAGGGGGCATACTTATAGAAAACCTAATTAGAGGGAAGGATTGGACCTGGACCATAATAGGCATTGGCATGAATATTAACCAAGGTTCTTTTTCATCGGCTGCAGTCAATCAAATAGCAGCAAATCCTATTTCTTTGCAAGAGATCACCAATCAAATTTGGGATTTGAAAAAAATGCAAAAGCATTTAAGTGAGGCCTTAACTAACTCTATT
>CAITGN010000178.1:0-4779 GCA_903891965.1 uncultured Bacteroidota bacterium | reverse complement strand
TCAATATTCAAGACTTGACCATGTTGAACACCATTGCTGTTGGCACGCCCAAATCCTAAGATTTCTAACTTACCGAACTCGTTCTTTCTTCCTGCGATGGCAGCGATTTTTGTGGTTCCAATATCAAGACCTACGATAATGGGTGATTCGTGCTGACTCATTTTGTTGTTTTTTAGTTGTTTGTTGTGGAAGCCTTCTTTTGGGGCATTAACGCCTTGGCAGACTGCTTCACTTTAATTAACGATTTTGATTTCGATTTATTGTCCGTTTTACTACTTGTTTTAGCTAGAATTTTAGTCCCTTTTTTAGTTACCTGTTTTACAGCTGTTTTAGACGGGGTTTTAACTGTTGTTTTTGAAGGAACTTTGACCACTGTTTTTGGGGTCATTTTTGGGCTAGTTACAGGGGCCATTTTTGGGCTTGCAATTACTGAAGTTTTGGGAGTATTTAAGGTTGCAGATTTAACTTCTGTGACATTGACTGCTCTAAGATTAGTTGTGTCAAGTTTTACTTCTACAGCCATTGTAGAATCCACAGTGGGTAAATCATTTGCTGAAAACTGAATAGGTTGCATCCCTTTTTTAAGCGCTACAATTTGGTTATCAAAACGACAATCAATTACCTGATAAGCGTTCAAGCCGCTTTGTACCCAAACTTTTTTATAAAATGTATATAGCCTATTTAATTTATCTTCTATATTTTCCACCGACCCAATTAAAACCAAATGATCACCTACGGAGGGCACCAATTCAAAGTCGCCATTGGTAGCAATATTTACCTGTGCCGTTTGTGCCATAAAGAATGAATCGGTTGCTACTGCTTTGGTGAAATGTAAAATATCATTTAATAATAAACTATCGGGTTTAGATAGTTTTTCTTGGTCTGAAGGAAAATTGGTAAATACCGGTAAACGCAGTACAGTAAGCTGTTTTAGTGGTAATTGCAAACCTTCTTTATCAATATAAAATGAATTACCAGAGGCCGTGAAAATACGTGCGATGGGTATACGTTGTTCAATTTTTACTTGTAGCGTTTGCGTGTTGTCTAAAAACAATTCTACATTTTTAACCCAACGAATAGTTTGTAAATATTTTTCAAGTGTATTTAAATTAACATCACCAATGGGCAAGCCTTCTTTAACACCTTGCTCATGTATAATTTGCAATATTTCTTTTTCATCCATGAATAAGGCCGCTGTATTTTCACCCACTAATTCAATTTGAATGGAGGTGCATTTTTTTTCTTCCTTGGCCTTCCAGGCTACTACAAATAATACAATAAGTGCTGCGCCTGCAATACTCCATAGAACTCTAACTAATATGTTTTGCCAGTTCTTCATTTATGATTGAGTAAGTATTTCTTGAACTTTTAATATACAGGTATCAATATCACCTGCGCCTGCCATTACAATAAGTTTATCTGAACTGCTAGCAGCCCATGCAAATAATTCTTCTTTAGACATTACTTTTTTATGCTTCAGTTTCATTTTATCTAATAACATTTCACTTGTTACTCCTTCCATCGGAAGTTCACGCGCCGGATAAATAGGTAATAAAATAACTTCATCTGCCTTGTCTAAAGTTTCTACAAATCCATCGCATTGGTCCTTGGTTCTGCTGTATAAATGTGGTTGAAAAACGAGTACCATTTTTTCATGGGGGTATAAACTGCGCACACCACTTATTAAAGCATTTAATTCTTCTGGATGATGTGCATAGTCATCAATCAATACTTTCTTGGCTGTTTTCACCTTATACTCAAATCTTCTTTTAACACCTGCAAAACTAGCTACGGCCTCTTTTATTTTTGTTTCTTCTATTTCTAAGCTTAGTGCAATAGCAATAGCCGCGCTTACATTTTCAACATTATGTAGGCCGCCCATATTGAGTACTATATCCTTGCAAATACCTGCAGGATGTACTAAATCAAAATGATAAGACCCATCAACCACTTTTAAATTAGTAGTATGGTAAGATGCTTTATCATGGTTATATCCATAAGAAAGTACCGTCTTATTACTTGCGTTGGTATTGAATTCAGTACCCCATTTTTGTATAAGCACTCCGCCTGGTTTTATCTTATCAGAAAATTCACCAAAGGCCTTCACTACTTCTTCTGCTGTTCCATAAATATCTAAATGGTCTGGGTCAACCGCAGTAATCACGGCAATATTGGGTGCTAATTTTAAAAAGCTACGATCATATTCATCAGCCTCTACAACCACTACATTTTTTTCATGGCTCCAAAAATTTGTACCATAATTTGTGGCAATGCCTCCTAAAAAAGCATTACAACCATAGCCTGTATGACGAAGTATATGCGCTGTCATAGAAGTAGTCGTTGTTTTACCATGCGTTCCTGCAATGGCAATAGTGAAAGCATTCTCCGTAATCCACTGAAGCACATCACTTCTTTTTACCACTAAGTAGCCATTGTCTCTATAAAAATTTAATTCACCATGGTCACTAGGTATGGCAGGTGTGTACACAATCACTGTTGCTGCTTTATCTATTTTGCTTAAATCGTCTTCAAAATGAATTTGTATTCCTTCCTCTATTAAAGCATCGGTTAATAATGTAGGTGTTTTATCATATCCACTCACTATAACGCCTTGTTTGTTAAAATACCTTGCTAAAGCACTCATACCAATGCCTCCTATACCAATAAAATAAATGTTCTTACAATTTGTTAACGGATTCATTTTTCAGCTATTCATTTATTTGTTTCAAAATTTCTTTTGCTATCAGTTCATCTGCATTACTAAATGCAAAGGCCTTTATATTATTTTTCATTGCTTGCATTTGCTCATCGCTTCCTAATAATTGAAGGACTGTAGGTATTAAATCATTACCTACTTCTTTGTCTTTCACCATAGCTGCTGCATTTTTATGCACTAGTGTCATTGCATTAAATGTTTGATGATCTTCTGCAGCTAGAGGATAAGGCACAAATACGGCGGGCTTACCTGTAATACAAATTTCAGCAACCGCCATAGCGCCAGACCTACTTATAACTACATCTGCAGCAGCATAAGCGGCGCTCATATTATCAATGAAGGAATGCACGAATACATTTTCATAACTATGGGCTGCACTTGCAAATACCTCTGCATTCGGCTTGCCTGTTTGCCAAATTAATTGAATATCTTTTTCAAAGAAGGAAACTAAATTAGCTTGAATGGCTTTATTAATAGAACTAGCTCCTAAACTTCCCCCAATTATTAAAAGGGTTTTTTTATTTGCTTGCAAACCAAAAACTTGCAAAGCCGTTTCTTTTGTATAGCTATGATCAATTATATTTTTTCTTATTGGATTACCTGTAACTAAAATTTTAGAAGCAGGAAAAAACGATTCCATACCCAATGTGCCCGTAAATATTTTAATTGCATTTTTTGCAAGCCAAGTATTGGCCTTGCCAGCAAAGGCATTGGACTCATGAATATAAGTTGCAATATTTTTTGTTTGCGCAAATTTTAATACAGGAAAACTAGAATACCCTCCCACACCAAAAACCGCATTGGGCTTAAATTCTTTAAAAATTTTACTCACTTGAAAAAAGCTTTTTACTAATTTCCAAGGCAGTGTAATATTTTTAAACAACTGAGACCTATTAAAACCTGCAATGGTAATACCTTGAATTTGAAAACCTGCTTGAGGTACTTTTTCCATTTCCATTTTTCCCAAAGCGCCCACAAATAAGATAGCCGCATCGGGCGCCAAAGCTTTGATGGCTTGTGCTACAGCAATGGCTGGGAAGATATGTCCTCCAGTGCCACCACCAGCAATGATGATGCGTAGTATATTATGCTTTTGCTTCAATGACATTATTTTCAGTATCTATATCAATGTTATCAGCCGGAATTTCAATATCTGTTTCTTCAGGTGCTTTACCTTCCATTTGCTCTACGTTTCTAGCCACACTTAATATTAGTCCTATCGAACAACAAGTAAATATGAAAGAGCTTCCTCCCATACTTACTAGTGGTAAAGTCACACCAGTCACGGGTACGATGTTTACATTCACTGCCATATTTGCAATGGCCTGTATAATTAGAGTGAAACTTAATCCAAGCGCTAGAAAAGCGCCAAAGGCATAAGGACATCTTCTAAATATTCTAATGCATCTGAATAAGAAAACAATATAAATAAATATAATAAAGACGCCGCCTAATAATCCGTACTCTTCAATAATGACTGCATAAATAAAATCGTTATAGGCTTGAGGAAGAAAATTTCTTTGTCTGCTATTGCCTGGGCCTAATCCCATAAAAATACCACCGTTCGCAATGGCAATTTTTGCTTGCTGCACTTGATAGGGTACTTCATTGTCCTTGGCATACATAAAATCCTGCACCCTACTCACCCAAGTACCAAAACGACCATAGCCTTTCATTTTTTCTGCAACCACAGGCCCGCCTTCTACCGATTTACTTGAGTGTGTAGCCATGGCTACGCCTATAATAATGGTCACTGGTATCATGGCCACTAATATGGTCAATAAAATATGCTTAATACTTATTCTACCAATAAACATTAATAATAAAGAAGTCGCTCCAGTTAAAAGTGCATTTGATAAATTCGCTGGCATAATTAATGCGCAAATAATTAATACAGGTGTAATAACTGGTAGAAATCCGTTTTTAAAATCTTTGATCACTTCTTGTTTCTTACTTAACATCTTAGACAAGTACATAAATAAAGCCAACTTGGCTAAATCACTTGTCTGAATAGTCATATTTATAATAGGCAACTTGATCCACCTACTTCCTTCATTAATTTT
>CAITGN010000177.1:0-4815 GCA_903891965.1 uncultured Bacteroidota bacterium | reverse complement strand
TGTAGACAATTGGTCGTAAATTGCAGAGAATTGTTTAACAAGATTACCCATGAGTAAATTCATTAAAATAGCCTTCTTCTTTTTCATAGGCATTTTATTGATTTGGTGGAGTTTACACCAAATCCCCCCTCAAGAATGGGATAAATTTACCATCGCCCTAAAGAAGTCAAAATTATGGATCATTTTCCCCGTTGGTCTTATTCTTGGGCTTTCTCATTTAGTGCGTGCCTTAAGGTGGCGTTTAATTATGGAACCCCTTGGATATAAGCCCTCCATTATCAATACATTTTTTGCGGTCTTAATAGGCTATTTGGCTAACCTGGCCGTTCCTAGATTAGGTGAGGTTTTAAAGTGCACCCTACTTTCAAAATACGAGAAAGTGCCTGCTGAAAAAATTGTAGGTACTATTGTTGCTGAAAGGGCCTTTGATGTTATTAGCCTAGGTATTGTATTCCTACTAGCCCTCACCCTTCAATTTAGTGTGGTGGAAGCGGGATGGAATCAATTCAAGGCTTATGGAAAAGCCGCAGGCGATGCAAGCAGCAGCAATCAAAATACTTATATCATTACTGCTGTACTACTCATTTTAATTTTTGCAGTGCTTTGGTTTTTCAAATCAAAAATGCAAAATGCCATACTTACTATTCAAAAAATTATTGCAGGTGTTTGGGAAGGTGTGATGAGTGCGACTAAATTAAAAAAACATAATTTATTTTTCTTTTACTCTTTTGCAATATGGTTTTTATATTTATTAGCTACCTACGTAGGCTTGTATGCTACAGAGGGAACAGGAAGTTCTTTTCAAACTGCTATTAGTTGTTTGGCCTTTGCAAGCATAGGTATGATTATTACACCAGGTGGTATTGGCGCTTATGCCTATTTTATGGCAAAAGTATTAGAATTAAATGGAGTGGATTATACACTAGGATTAGCCAATGGAACTTTACAATGGTTTTCACAATTCATTATTGTTTTAGTTTTAGGAGGCATCGCATTAATTATACTTCCATTATTCAACAAGCAAAAAATTTAAGATGAAAACGGGAGATGCTATTGAGAAAAAAATAATGACATTGGATCAAGCCAAGTTAATGATGGCGGCCTTAAAAGTCACAGGCAAAAAAGTTTCTTTTACCAATGGTTGCTTTGATATTATACACCCGGGACATTTATTTTCACTAAAACAGGCAGCAGCAGAAGCCGACTATTTAATTGTAGGCTTAAACAGTGATGCAAGTGTTAGAAAATTAAAGGGCCCTTCAAGACCCATTAATAATACAGCCAGCAGGGCCATTGTGCTTGCTAATTTAATAGTAGTAGATGCAGTAATTGTATTTGAAGAAGAAACGCCTCTTGAATTAATAAAAGCAATTCTCCCCGATGTGATGGTAAAAGGAGGCGACTATACCACCAATCAAGTAGTAGGTGGTAAAGAAGTGATTGCGAATGGAGGAAAAGTAATTATCAACCCCATTGTTGAAGGTTTTTCAACCACGGGTCTTATTGAGAAAATGAAAGGCTAATTTATAAATTATACAACTATGGAATTTTTACAACAGCTTCAACTAGAAAAGAAAAACGAAGGAAGTTCAACAGGTACTGTTTGGCATAATAGTAAAGGAGCAATCATTGCATCTTCTTCTCCAGTGGATAATAAAGAAATAGGAACCGTTATAAGTACAGATAAAGAAACTTATGAAAAAATAATTAAGACTGCGCAAGCTGCTTTTATAGAATGGAGAAATTGGCCAGCACCTAAGAGAGGAGAAGTGGTGCGCCAAATGGGTGATGCCTTAAGAAAAGAAAAACAGGCACTAGGCCAGTTAGTAAGTTATGAAATGGGTAAAAGTTTACAAGAAGGTTTAGGAGAAGTACAAGAGATGATTGATATCTGTGATTTTGCAGTAGGCCTTTCAAGACAATTATACGGACTTACTATGCATAGTGAAAGACCTTCACATAGAATGTATGAACAATGGCATCCATTAGGTATTGTAGGTATTATATCTGCTTTCAATTTCCCCGTAGCGGTTTGGAGTTGGAATGCTGCTCTTGCATGGGTTTGTGGCAATGTAACAGTATGGAAGCCTAGTGAAAAAACACCTTTATGTGGTAATGCTATACAAAATATTATTGCCAAAGTATTTAAAGACAACAATGTACCAGAGGGCGTTAATAATTTAATTCAAGGAGGACGTGAAGTAGGAGAATGGATTTCTAAAGATACCCGCATTCCTTTAGTCTCTGCAACAGGATCTACCAGAATGGGTAAATTATTAAATACAGCAGTCGCAGAACGTTTAGGAAAAACAATTTTAGAACTAGGCGGCAATAATGCAATTATTATTTCAGAACATGCCGACTTAGATATGTCTTTAATTGGTGCTGTGTTTGGAGCCGTAGGAACAGCTGGCCAAAGATGTACTAGTACAAGACGTTTAATTATACATGAAAAAGTATATGATAGTTTTGTGGCAAAATTAACCAAGGCATATGGGCAAATTAAAATTGGCGACCCCTTGGATTCAAAAAATCATATGGGTCCGTTGATAGATAAAGAGGCTGTAAAAATGTATTTGAATTCTATTGAAGCTTGTAAAAAAGAAGGGGGTAAATTTTTAGTGGAAGGTGGTGTACTAGAAGGCAAGGGATATGAAAGTGGATGTTATGTAAAACCTTGTATTGCTGAAGCACTACCCCATTATGCCATTGTACAACATGAAACATTTGCACCTATTTTATATGTAATGAAGTATTCTAAATTAGAAGAAGCTATTGCTATTCAAAACGGAGTACCTCAGGGATTGTCTTCTGCGATTATGACACTTAATATGAGAGAGTCTGAATTATTTTTATCACAAAGTGGAAGCGACTGCGGTATTGCCAATGTAAATATTGGAACTAGTGGTGCAGAAATTGGTGGCGCCTTTGGGGGCGAAAAAGAAACAGGTGGTGGTAGAGAAAGTGGATCAGATGCTTGGAAAGCCTATATGCGTAGACAAACCAATACTATTAACTGGAGCAATAATTTGCCATTAGCGCAAGGAATACAATTTGATTTGTAAAAATTTGAACTAACATTAAAAAGAATAAAAATAAAATATGCCCAGACCCAGTGCAACAGAATATGCTCCTTATTATCAGACTTATATTAACTATACAAGCGGTAAAGACTACTCCATTTTAGTTCAACAATACAACGAAAGAATTATTGAATCTTGGAATGCGATTCCTTTAGAGAAAATAAATTTTGCTTATGCTCCAGACAAATGGACAATTAAGCAAATGTTTCAGCATGTCATTGATACAGAAAGAATTTTTGCGTACAGGGCAGTAGCCATTGCCAGAAAAGAACCAAATCCCATTCCAGGCTTTGATGAAAATGAATATGCCAAAAGCGGAACAGCGGCGCATCGTAATTGGAAAGACATGTTGGCAGAATGGAAAATTCTAAGACAGTCAACGAATATGTTATTTAATTCTTTTACAGAAGAAGACTGGAAACAAAAAGGCATTGCTAGCGAAAACCCCATGTCAGTAAATGCATTAAGCTTTATTATTTTTGGCCATGCCTTGCATCATTTGCATGTATTAAAAGAGAGATACGGTATTTAAAATAATTAAAGTGTTACGAATTAATTTTCCTTTCATAATTAACGCGTAACAAAAAGCCCTCCTAAATTCGGAGGGCTTTTTTATATCTTAAAGTTTTAACTAATTCTTAGAAACGAATTACTTAGTACCGTAAATATGAATAGCTAATTGAACTTCAGAATCTACCATTCCAATACCATAGTTGATACCGAAAAGAGTTCTGTCAAATGGCATAAATGCTTCAGCAAAGAAACCTTTGTCATCTGCATTTCTAATAACAGCAGAGAAAGTAACTGGTGCTTTAATACCTTTTAAATTCAAATCCCCTTTAATAGTAGCTCTGTCTGCCTTTGTGTATTCTACAGAAGTTATGGTAAAGCTAGCTTCACCAAATTTTGCAATATCAAAGAAATCACCTGAAGACAAATGACCTTGTAATTTCTCACCACCTCTTTCATCTGTAACTTTTAAACCAGCAATATCAATTACAAAACTACCTCCTACTAACTTACCGCCATTCACTTGAACCGCGCCAGATTTGATAGGGAAATAACCTGTATGGTAATCACTTTTTTTAGAACCTGTAAAGTCTACTTTACTTTTTTGAGCGGTCACTGTAAAAGTAACTGCATCCGCATTTTTCGCCTTTGGCGCAAATGAAAACAATGAAATCGACGCTGCGATCACTGCAATAGAGAACATGATTTTTTTCATATGATTTTTTGTTTAAATATTTTCAAAATAGAGACTGCTAAAATACAGCCTTATAGGGAATTTTAAGAATGTAAAGATATAATTCAATGTTTAAACAACAAAATATATTTTTAGGCTTTATCTCTGCCTATAATCTATTATCTTCGCCAAAATTTTAGTTATTATGAATTTGCATGAATACCAAGCTAAGGAACTACTTAAAAAGTACAATGTCCCCGTTCAAGAAGGGGTAGCTGTTGAAACAGTAGAAGCTGCAGTTGCAGCTTACAATAAAATTGCCACTGAAACCAAGAACAAATTTGCAGTGGTGAAAGCACAAATTCATGCAGGTGGTCGTGGTAAAGGAAAAATTGTAGGCACTGAACAAAGAGGTGTAGCGGTGGGTAAATCTGCAAGCGATATTGAAACTTTTGCAAAGAATATATTAGGTGGCACTTTAGTAACTATTCAAACTGGCGAGGCTGGTAAATTAGTTTCTAAAATATTAATAGCACAAGATGTTTATTA
>CAITGN010000176.1:0-2034 GCA_903891965.1 uncultured Bacteroidota bacterium | reverse complement strand
TAATATTGACTAAATTAGTGTTTTATGAAACGACCTTCTATTTGTATTTCTCCTATTGATTGGGGCCTTGGCCATGCCACTAGGTGCATTACACTTATCAAATGCTTTGAAAAATTAGTATATCAAGTATATATAGCAACAGAGGGCTATCATGAGGCTATTTTAAAAGAGGCCCTTCCTGCTTGTCATTTTTTACCCTTAAGAGGCTACCGCATTCGATATGCTAAATGGGGTTTTATTCTTCCCCTTGTTTTGCTTTTTCAATTACCTCAAATTATATATAGTATTATATATGAATACAGATGGTTACAAAAAGCACAGGCGCAATATGAATTTGATTTAATTGTTTCGGATAATCGTTTTGGATTTTATCATAAGTCGGTACCCTCTGTATTTATTACCCATCAATTAAATTTACAAATGCATTTTGAAGTAGCTACAAGGTTATTTCAAAAAATACAATATGCATGGTTAAAACGTTTTACGGCTTGTTGGATTCCCGATATGGAAGGCAGCAATAATTTATCGGGCATATTAGCCAATCCAAAACATAAGCCTAGTATTCCTTTATGGTATATGGGTTGCTTATCTAGGCTTATAGACACACCTATTAATACTACTACTAATAATAGTGTGCCCATTGTTTTTTTAGGAATTGTTTCTGGACCCGAGCCACAAAGAACCTTACTTGAAAATTTATTATGGAAAGCAGGCAATACTTTAGATATCCCCTTTGTAGTTATTGCAGGCACCCCTTCTAAAGAACAGCCCAATAAATTATTAGAGGAAAATAAAAATGCAAAACTATATGCACATTTAGCGGCGCCCGAATTAGTGATGGAAATTAAGCGCGCTGAATATATTATTTGTAGAGGCGGCTATACCACTTTAATGGAATTAATACCTTTTGAAAAAAAATTAATTTTTATTCCAACGCCTGGCCAAACAGAACAAATGTATTTGGGAAAATTATGGGAAGAAAAAAATTGGGCCCTTTGCTATGCGCAAGAAAATTTTAAATTAAATATTGCTTTAGAAGAAGCGAAAAGTTTTCATTTTAAACAAGCTCCCTTTAAAGCTTTTTCCATAGAGGCACTTGAAGCTGCCATAAAGCAGTTAACTTTATAATTATGGCAGTTCAAAAAATTAATATTGATGATTTTATAATGGAAGCAGGATCAAGCATTGGTTCAAGCATTATAATAGATGTGCGAAGTCCTGCAGAATATGAACATGCACATATACCTGCTGCCCTGAACCTTCCCTTATTTGATAATGAGGAGCGTGCGATGATTGGAACTACTTATAAAAAACAAAGTAGAGAGGCGGCTATTAAAGCGGGCCTACCATTATTTGGAAATAAGATGCTCTCCATGATTGAAACCGTTGAAAGCTGGATATCTACTGCTCAAAAAGACAAGGATTTAACCAAGCCCACTCTATATGTGCATTGTTGGAGAGGAGGCATGCGCAGTGCTGCGGTGGCCTGGCTATTAGACTTATATGGGTATAAAGTAATTCAATTAACAGGGGGTTATAAGGCTTATAGAAATTGGGTGCTAGCTCAATTTAATATTCCCTATACGTTAAAAGTTTTAGGAGGCTTCACAGGTTCTGGTAAAACAGAAATTTTACATGCTTTGCAAAATAAAAATTATCCTGTAATTGATTTAGAAGGACTAGCGCATCATAAAGGCTCTGCATTTGGCGCCATTGGACAATTACCACAGCCCAGTCAAGAAATGTTTGAAAATATTTTAGCTAAAAAATTATGGGAGGTAAATAAAAATAAAAATAGTATTTGGATAGAAGATGAAAGTCAAAGAATAGGAACCGTTTTAATTCCTACCCCTTTATTTCATTTAATGCGAAACAGTACTTGTTATTTTATGACTATTCCTTTTGAACAAAGGCTGGCCTTTATTTTAGAGGGCTACGGAAAATTTGATGCACAAAGTTTAATAGAGGCCACCGAAAGAATTCAAAAAAGATTAGGAGGCTTAGAAACTAAAAACGCTGTAGCACATATTATGC
>CAITGN010000175.1:0-6613 GCA_903891965.1 uncultured Bacteroidota bacterium | reverse complement strand
ATGATACCTAGTTTTAAATGGGTCTTGCATGAAGAAGCATAATAAGTAGAACCATAAAAATAGCATCATGGTAGAAGCAAAAACCAGTAAGGCCCAGATGGCTAGTACTCTTGCAACAATATTTTTTATAATTTTCATACTATTTATATTATAGAGCCCAATCAATAGGGTCTTGATTGTTTTTTACTAAGTATTCATTGGTGGCACTAAAATGTTTAGAACCGAAAAAGCCATTGTAAGCACTAAAGGGGGATGGGTGTGCCGCTTTTAAAATTTTATGTTTAGCGCCGTCTATGAATTTTATTTTTTCTTGTGCGAAATTACCCCATAAAATAAAAACTAGGCCTGTTTTTTTTAAAGAAAGATGTAGCATTATATCGTCAGTAAATTTAGTCCATCCAATTTTTGCATGGCTGGCTGGCTCATTCGCTCTTACGGTAAGAACCGCATTTAATAATAGTACCCCTTGTTCGGCCCAATGTGTTAGATTGCCAGTACTTGGAATGGGCATGCCAATATCTTTATGAAGTTCCTTAAATATATTGACTAAAGAAGGGGGTGGTTTAATGCCATCGGGAACAGAAAAACTTAGGCCCATGGCTTGTTGCGCATTATGATAAGGGTCTTGTCCTAAAATAACCACTTTAACTTTATCATAGGGCGTTAAACTAAAGGCATTAAATATTTGAGGGCCAGTAGGATAAATAGTTCTTTTTAAAGCTTTTTCAGCTTTTAGATGCTCTGTGATTTGGATAAAGTAGGGCTTATCGAATAAATCCGACAATGCTTTTTTCCAACTTGATTCAATTTTTATATCCATAATGACTAGCCAATCTTTGTTACAATCTTAATAAAGATAAATGATGTTCAACAAACTACCATTATTGCTTTTACAAGTTAGCATTTTGATAAGTGAACTTTAGTAATTTAAATCGATTACTATTTTTCTCCATGTCTATTATTAATTCTTTTCTTGGCAAGTCGTCAAATGCAGGTAAAATTGAATTATTTGAATTATTCGCTTGCAATCGTTTTAAATTGTCTAAAGCTACATAGCCAAAAGCAGCAATTACATTTAATATAATGGACAAATCCATCTTGCGAGCATGGGATACAGGTAGTTGTCTAATAGTTTCATTTAAGGCCTCTGCATGTTTAGCATACAGTGCATAAATAGTTTCGTACTGTTTAGCTCTTACAGCAAGTGTAATAATACCTTCTTGCATATCTTTATATATATCATATAAGTCATTGGTTAATTGTATCACACCACCTAAAGCATACCAAGTAGCATCGGCTGCTGGAAGATAGGGTGTATCTAAATAATGCCTACACATTAGTAAACAGTAGCCACCTTTTCTAGTAGTTATGGATAATAATGCTTCATCGGTAACATTTGGGTTGAACTGTTCTAAAGAATCTTTTTGTGCAATATGAAGGCCTTCGAAGTCTTTGAAATATTGTGCTTTTTCTGCAACATCATTTAATAAACGGGTATGCGTATAAATAAATACTTTCTCGAAAAATGTTTGAGGGTTAAATGTTTCTGGATGATAAAAAATAGAATCTATTTGTTCAATGGTTAAAGTTTTGTCATCAAAAAAATCGTCGTAGACAGAAACCATTATAAAATAAAGTAAATTTCTTTCCTTTTCTTTTTCAATATTATTTCTTCCGAATAAACTACTGAAACTATCGTTAATGAAGTGTTGTTGAATGCTATATCTTTTTACAATTTTCTCCAAGGTTTTTTTATCAAATTTTCCATCAAATTTCTCTTCTACTGTATGTAAATAGAAAGTAGCCCATTTTTCGGACTGCTTCAAGCCTGAAAAGGTTTTAAGGGTTAAACTACCAATAGATTTGATAAAAGAGACTAAGTACATATTTATTAAAATTATAATAAAATGTTTATACTAAAAAATAGGATAATAGGGGTTAGATGCTCCTATTTTAGTATATTTATTTGGCTATAATTTTTGACCATTTATATAAAATATTATGAAACGTTTTACAGCTGTTTTAATCATTAGTTTGAATTTGATTGCTCATAGTTCTATAGCGCAAGTGTCCAAAGCACCTGCCTATCCTTTAATTACCCATAACCCTTATTTTAGTATTTGGTCATTTACCGATAATCTAAATGAGTCTACTACCAAACATTGGACAGGCTCTAATCAGTCCATGGTGGGTCTCATTAAAGTAGACAACCAAGTGTATAAATTCTTGGGCAAAGACGAATCTGCTAGCGAGAATGATAAAGTTATGCAGGCGAACCAGTTGTCGGTGAATATGTCTGCAACACAAACTACTTATCAATTTAATTGTGGAGCGGTTTCATTATCAGTTGCCTTTACTTCTCCATTAATTATTACAGATATTAATATACTATCTCGTCCTGTATCTTATATTTCCATGAAAACAAAGTCTAAGGATGGTAAAAAGCATGTAGTTCAAATATATGTGGGAACATCTTCGGCTATTGCTTCTAACAAAGGCACAGAGCCAATGATAGCGAGTGGATACACTACTCAAAATTTAAATGTCTTAAAACTAGGAACAGTTGAACAACCCATCTTACAAAAAAGCGGAGACGACCTTAGAATTGATTGGGGCTATGCTTATATATCGGCAAATAAATATCATTCAAAACAATCTATTCAATCTATAAATGAAGCATGTCAGGATTTTATTTCAAATACGAGTGGAATGAATGCTGCTAAAGAAGTAACAAGTAAGTCATCTACTACGCAAGGAAGTAATTTATCTATTAATACTATTTTCAATACAGATACAGCGCGCGATACTGAAACAGACCATGTATTATTGGTAGCCTATGATGAAATAAAGGCTATCCAATATTTTAAAGAAAGTTTAGACCCTTGGTGGAAATTAGATCCTACCATGAATATGGATAAAATGTTACAATTAGCTAATACAGAGTATACCAATGTTATTGCTAAATGCGAAAGGTTCAATAAACAAATTTATAATGACGCCTTAGCTGCTGGAGGTGATAACTATGCTAAACTTTGTATAACTGCTTATAGACAAGCAGTAGCTGCGCATAATTTAGTGAAGAGTAAACAAAATGGGGAGCTTTTATTTTTATCTAAAGAAAATTTTAGCAATGGAAGTATTAATACCGTAGATGTTACTTATCCAAGTGCCCCTTTATTTTTAAACTATAATCCTTCTTTAATGAAGGGTATGTTAAATGGTATATTTTATTTTAGTGAAAAGAGTGGATTATACAAACAACCTTATGCTGCCCATGATTTAGGTACTTATCCTTTAGCGAATGGACAAACTTATCCAGAAGGTATGCCGGTAGAAGAATCGGGTAATATGATTATTCTTGCTGGAGCCATTGTAAAATCGGAGGGTAATGCTAGTTATGCCGCAGCACATTGGACTACTTTAACGCAGTGGGTTCAGTTCTTAGAGAAAGAAGGATTGGATCCGGTGAATCAATTATGTACCGATGATTTTGCAGGTCATTTAGCGCGTAATGCTAACCTTGCTATTAAAGCCATTGTAGGTATTAGGTCTTATTCAATGATGGCTGAAATGCTTGGCAAGAAAGAGATCGCAACTAAGTATACTCAAATAGCTACTGAAATGGCTGCTAAATGGATAGACTTAGCCAATGCAGGAGACCATTATGCTTTAACTTACAATGATAAAAATACTTGGAGTCAAAAGTATAATATGGTTTGGGATAAATTATTTGGCTTTCATTTATTTCCACAAAAAGTATACGACGCAGAAGTGGCTTATTATTTAACTAAGCAAAATGAATTTGGTTTACCTCTAGATAGCCGTAAATCCTATACCAAGTCGGATTGGATTACTTGGACAGCTAGTTTATCAAGCAACCAAGGCGATTTTGATAAATTTATTAACCCAGTATATAAATTTGCTACTAATACACCTACTAGAGTGCCTTTAAGTGATTGGCATGAAACTTTAAACGGTAAACAAATTGGTTTTCAAGCTAGAAGTGTAGTAGGGGGCTATTTTATTAAAGTACTTCATGATAAGTGGAAATCATTACATAATTGATTTTAGTAAATAATAAATAGGACTAGTAATAAATATATATTACTTATTTTTCTTTGCTAATGCAATGGGCTCAAAGGGACCGAACTTATGTTGCCTTTCTGAAAAGGAATCGGTATAAGGGCCAAAAGGGTAGTCAATGGGTTTGCTTGAAAGTAATGGCCAGTCCTTAGATTTATCTTTACTGGGTCTTGGTTGTGCATTTATATAGGCAGCTAGATTCCAAGCATCTTGATTGCTTACACTAGGTGCATGATAATTTATTCCATTAGGCATATTGTTTTTTATAAAGCCAGCTAGTTTTGATAATTGAAATAAACCTGCAGCATCATTATAACTATGCTTACCCCATAATGGAGGGTACAAATACATTTTTCCGGTAGAATCCATTAGGCCCTCGCCATTTGATAAATGACATCTTTGACAATTCTGCATATAAACAATTTTTCCTTCTTCTGGACTTGCAGCATTTTTTAAGTAGGGTAAAATTTCTATGCCTGAGCCTTTTACTTTTTTGCCTTTTGGCACTTCATCACCTAACCATTTTATATATGCGTAGATGGCTTTCATTTCTTTGGAGTTGGTATCTAAGGCTTTACCATTTAAACTACGCTCCATACAATCGTTCACTCTTTTATAAATAGTTTCAATGCTACCCGATCTCTCTCTAAATTTTGGATAAGTAGAATACACGGAACCATAATTTAATCCCCAGGGTTTAGTGCCTGCTTCTATATGACAGTTTTGACAGTTCATTCCATTGGTGGATTGCTGCACTATTCCTTTTGGCCCTAAATATTTTGCAGTATGTGCAATTAATTCATAGCCATAACGAATTAATTTTCCTTTTTCAGTTTCAACAGGAATTTGATAAGGGGAGGGGCCTACCCATGCCGAAGTATCCATGCCTTGAATTCTTTTAAGCATGGCAGTTTCTTGTTCTTTAGCACTTCTGCGGAAGCTATAATAGGTAGAAACCAATAAACCTATAATGAATAAACTATAAAAAATACGTCGACGCATAGTAAATTTTTAAAAGCAATATTAATTCACACCCGCTTTTAAATAAGACCAACCTGCTTCTTGTTTTAGTATTACTTCAGCAACGCCTGAAGGAACGGTATTCGCTATACTTAATAATTCGCTTTTATCTATATGATGCTTGCGCATAGAATTCTCACAGGCAGAAAATTGTACATTGGTTTTAGACATTTCAATTACTTCGTTGGCTAAATGCGTTTTTGCAGCCACTAATAAGTCTAAAGCTTTTCCATGTACGACCACTTCTACCACCACATTATTCGGCCATAATTTTTGTAAATTTTTAATATTACCAATGGTAGAAGACCAGGCAGAAGTGTCTGCTGTATTTAATTGAATAACTACTTTATGTTTTACATCGGTATTTTGTGCCTTAGTGCTAGTAAAAATAAAAGCAGTTAAGAAACTTAGTAGTATAAAGCGCATCATTTTTTTCATAGAGATTATTTCTATGAATTTATGAAAAAAAACAATTCCAATTGACTTAAATATCCTTAATCACTCTCGTCAAAGTGTAAATGTTGATGATGTGCGCCTGCCCCTATATGAAGGGCAAAGGCCCCAATAGCCGTATTGTTTAAAATATTTATTAAAGCAAATATGCGCATATCGGCCATGGCTGCATTGAAAAAATTGGGAACATGAACTGTAATTACAAAAAAGAATAAGAAGAAAGATAATAAGTAGCTGGTAATTTTTACATAGTAGTTGGTGATAAAGGAGATACCTACTAAAATAAAGCAAGTACCTACTAAATAGGCCCATTTAATACCGCCTGGTAAAAAGCTAGGTACATAAACCAGTAAATCATCTGGCTTGGTTAAGTGGTAAACACCAATACAAATAAGCACAATGGCTAATATGTAAATTGAAATACGAGAAAACAAGTGGTATTTGGTTAAATCGATTCTCATAATAGTATGTTTTAATGCTATAAGATTACGATTAATCTAAAATGGAAAAACTGATTTTGGTTAGGTGAGGGGGTGATATTACTTACAAAAGGATTACCTCGCTTCGCTCGGTGATCCTTGTTCCTCAAGCTTACCCAAAGCCTTTTAAGGAAACGGATTACCTCGCTACGCTCGGTGATCCTTGTTCCTCAAGCTTACCCAAAGCCTTTTAAGGAAACGGATTACCTCGCTACGCTCGGTGATCCTTGTTCCTCAAGCTTACCCAAAGCCTTTCAAGGATACCGAGTATCGGTATCCTTTGCTTTTTTAATACTCGATAGCTTACAAGAGCAAGCTCTTGACGCATCTCGCATTAAAAAAGCCTCTCACTTTCGTGAGAGGCTTTGTGATTCGGATTGGATTCGAACCAATGGCCCTCATCTTAGAAGGATGACGCTCTATCCAGCTGAGCTACCGAACCCTCTTTATTTCTTAGGCTGCAAATTTAATGAAAAATAAGCCTGATTTCAAAGAAAATAGGCCTCTAAATCAAACTATTGCCATTAAATCTCTGAATACAACACTAGCCACAGAACAGCCAAAAATTGCTGGCATAT
>CAITGN010000174.1:0-4066 GCA_903891965.1 uncultured Bacteroidota bacterium | reverse complement strand
CAAATTACAAGAGATGCTAGACAAATGCTAGGCGGTATGGGTATTACAGGTGAGTACTCTGTTATGAGGCATATGATGAATTTAGAAAGTGTTATTACTTACGAAGGCACACATGATATTCATTTATTAATTACAGGAATGGATATTACAGGGTTTAATGCATTTAAATAGAATTGTTTTATAAAGAAAAACTGGGAAATGGCTGCCGATAAAATATTTTTAATTGGGATGATGGGTTCGGGTAAATCTTATTGGACACAAAAAATGGCTAAGTGGAATAAATGCGTGGGCTATGATTTAGATGCCTTGATTGAAATGAATGAAGAAAAAACAATTGCCGAAATTTTCAATGAAGACGGGGAGGATCATTTTAGAAAAGTGGAGGCTAAAATTTTAAGATGGTTTAAAGAGAAGAAAAAATTTATTATTGCTACAGGGGGAGGTACACCTTGTTTTCATGAGAATATGCATTGGATGAAAAAAGAAGGTATTGTGATTTGGTTAGATGAACCAGTAGAGGTTTTGGTAAAAAGAGTGTCACCTGAAAAAAATCAACGCCCTTTAATTGCTAAACTAAGCGATACAGAAATTGCTGCATTTATTGAAGATAAATTAGTAGAAAGGCATTCGTTTTATGCGCAAGCAAACTACCGATTAACCAGCGATCAAATCAATGAAGCCGGATTAAAAAAACTAATCGCAAAACATGCATCGTAAAATATTAATACTCGGTTTATTTTTTTGCTTATTAGCGGTTCTATTAGGCGCCTTTGGAGCACATGCCTTAAAAGCATTGGTCAGTCAAGATAAACTTCAAATATTTGAAACAGGGGTGAGGTACCAATTTATGCATGCTATTGCACTTATTGCTTTATCGCTTTATGGATCTCAAAATGAGTATAAGATGGGTGAGCAAAAAGCAATTGGTTGGTCGGCTCATTTTTTTCTCATAGGCATTTTCTTATTTAGTGGTTCCTTGTATTTATTAACGCTGCTCTCTACAACAAGCTATCCACTTGCCCGTTTCTTAGGACCTATTACACCCTTGGGGGGACTTTGTTTTATATTGGGTTGGACTATTTGGTTAAGGGTGGTTTTCCTTCATAAAGTGGATAAGTAGGCCTGCTTGTTTTCAATTTTACACATTTGTCCAAATTCCTTTTTCGTCCTATGCAGATAACTTATATTTGTTACCATGGCAAATACCCTAAAAAGTAAGAAACAACCCAAGGTGAGTGAGGAGAATTTAAATCCTGATAAAGAATCAGATGTATCGGTGACGGAAGTGGTGAAAGATGAGAGAACCTCCAAAATAATGGGAGCTGTAAGCTTACTGCTTACCTTATTTCTTTTTGTGGCCTTTACTTCATATTTATTTACATGGCAGGACGACCAAGACATGGTCCAATTATGGCGTACCCATTTATTTTCTATCAATGATTTAAAAGCAAATAATTTAATGGGCTATGTAGGTGCTTTTGTCGCCTATCAAATGATGTTCAATGGTTTTGGTTTAGCCGCTTATTTATTTTGCACTTTCTTTTTTGTTTTAGGGGTGAATTTATTTTTCACAAAACCTATTTTTAGTTTATGGCGCAATATTAGATATGTGATATTGGGCTTACTTGTAATTAGCACTTGTTTAGCTTTTGTTACAGCTGGCGCTAATTTTTCTTGGGGAGGCGCACTAGGTGAATACAGTAGTAGCTGGTTAGTGAAGTGGGTGGGTAGCTTTGGAACGGGCGCTTTATTGTTCGTAGCGGGCTTTAGTTATTTTATTTGGAGGTTTAATCCCCAATTTAATGTACCGAATTTTAATGCATTACTTCCTAAGAAAAAAGAACCTGCCTATGAAGGAGATGATATTGTTGATACAGATGAAACAGCTGTAAAACAAGAATGGGATTTAAATGCCCCAGAACAACCTAATCTTGGTGGAAATAAATTAAATACAAACAGTGAATCTTTTGATGAGTTAAGTTTAGAGAGCGAAAAAGTTTTGGAACCTCAAGTATTAGCATCAGCGCTAACCCCTACACTTATTGATACAGAAGAGCCTGCAATTGTGAATGAAGTTATCGAAGAACCTGCGGCAGCTGAAAAAATTAATATCGAAGATTTTAATGGAGAATTATTAGAAGACCTTGATTTAGAAATAAAACCTGTTGCCAAGGAAGTGATTGTACCCGTTGGAGCAATAGGAACTGCTTATGACGCTACTTTAGATTTAAAAAATTACAAGTATCCTTCTATCAATTTATTAGAGACCCATGGCTCTGAAAAAATTGTACAAGACCCTGAAGAATTAGAGACGCATAAAAATCAAATTATTGCCACTCTAAAAAATTATGATATTGCGATTCAAAGAATAGCTGCCACTGTAGGGCCGACGGTTACATTGTATGAAATTGTGCCTGCACCTGGTGTGCGTATTAGTAGAATTAAGAATTTAGAAGATGATATTGCTTTAAGCTTGGCTGCATTGGGTATTCGTATTATTGCACCCATTCCTGGTAAAGGAACTATTGGTATTGAGGTTCCGAATATTAGAAAGTCGGTGGTGAGTATGAAAACATTACTTGCTAGTGAGAAATTTCAAAATAGTAAATTCTCTTTACCCATTGCGATTGGTAAAAAAATTGACAATGAAAATTTCATTGTGGACTTAGCCAGTATGCCTCACTTGTTAATGGCAGGTGCTACAGGCCAAGGTAAGTCGGTGGGTTTAAATGCTATTTTAGTTTCATTATTATATAAGAAGCATCCTTCGCAATTAAAATTTGTTTTAGTAGATCCTAAGAAAGTGGAATTAAGTTTATACCGTGTTATTGAAAAACATTTCTTAGCAAAACTACCCGGCGAACAAGACGCCATTATTACCGATACAAAAAAGGTAATCAATACGCTGAACGCTTTATGTATTGAGATGGACAACAGGTACGATTTATTAAAAGAAGCAGGTTGTAGAAATATTAAAGAGTACAACGATAAATTTACAGCGCGTAGATTAAATCCAGAGAAAGGTCATCAGTTTTTACCTTTTATAGTTTTAGTAGTGGATGAGTTTGCCGATTTAATTATGACGGCAGGTAAAGAAGTGGAAATGCCCATTGCGCGTTTAGCACAGTTAGCAAGAGCGGTGGGTATACATTTAATTATTGCTACACAAAGACCAAGTGTAAATATTATTACAGGAACTATTAAAGCGAATTTCCCTGCACGTATTGCTTTTAAAGTATCTAGTAAAATAGATAGTAGAACTATTTTAGATGCAGGTGGTGCAGAACAATTAATTGGAAAAGGAGATATGCTGGTAAGTTATAATGGAGAAATTACCCGTTTGCAATGTGCTTTTGTAGATACGCCAGAAGTAGATCGCGTTTGTTCTTTTATCGCCGATCAAAAAGGCTATCCTCAAGCGTTCTTATTACCTGAATACGTGGATGAGAAAGAAATGGATGCAGGTAATTTTGATTCTGGTGCAAGAGATGTTTTATTTGAAGAAGCGGCTAGGTTAATTGTAAGCGCTCAAATGGGTTCCACTTCCTTAATTCAAAGAAGAATGAAATTAGGCTATAATAGAGCAGGTAGGGTAATGGATCAATTAGAATCGGCTGGATTAGTAGGCCCTAGCCAGGGTTCTAAGCCAAGAGAGGTTTTATACAAGACGGAGGCCGATTTGAATACCTTTTTAAAGAGTCTTGATTAATAGAACTTTGCATTACCCGCTGGCCTGAGGCGTATCTGCCTAACCTTAGTCATTTGTTTAAAAATTGGCTTAATATTAATATACAATTAAACATCGTTTCATTATTTTTGTCGAAACATCAATGTTTTAATCATTTGCTAATTATGAGAATCCCCTTAATTCTTCTCACTTTTTTAACCAGTTTTACCTTAAATGCTCAAAAGGAGGCATCCGCTAAAGCTATTTTAGACCAAATGGGCGCAAAAGTGAAGGATTCTAAAGGAATACTGGTAAGTATACAAATGGTGTCCAAGAATAGCCAAGGCAAGGCAATGGGGACCAAGCAGATAAGTTTAAAGATGAAGGGAGATAAGTACT
>CAITGN010000173.1:0-2504 GCA_903891965.1 uncultured Bacteroidota bacterium | reverse complement strand
CGTATGGCGAAAGGTACTTTACCAATGCCAGCGATTAACGTAAACGATTCAGTTACAAAATCTAAATTCGATAATAAATATGGTTGTCAAGAATCATTAGTAGATGCGATTCGTCGTGCGACTGATGTAATGATGGCTGGTAAGGTTGCAGTAGTAGGTTCTTACGGTGACGTAGGAAAAGGTTCTGCCGCTTCTTTACGTGGTGCAGGTTGCCGTGTAATGGTAACTGAAATCGATCCTATCTGTGCTTTACAAGCAGCGATGGATGGTTTTGAAGTAAGAAAAATGATTGACGCAGTTAAAGAAGCAGACATTATTGTGACTGCATCTGGTTGTCGTGATTTGATCAACGAAAAACATTTTAGAGTGATGAAGGATAAAGCCATTGTTTGTAATATTGGTCACTTTGATATTGAAATTGATATGGCTTGGTTAAATAAAAACTATGGTCATACAAAAGATACTATTAAACCACAGGTTGATTTATACAATATCGATGGTAAAGATGTAATCGTTTTAGCTGAAGGCCGTTTAGTAAACTTAGGTTGTGCGACTGGTCACCCTAGCTTTGTAATGAGTAACTCTTTCTCTAACCAAACATTAGCTCAAATAGAATTATGGACCAACCATAAAAACTACGAGAACAAAGTGTATGTGTTACCTAAACATTTAGATGAGAAAGTAGCGCGTTTACACTTAGCGAAAGTAGGTGCTCAATTAGACGAATTAACAGATGAGCAAGCAGCTTATTTAGGTATACCTAAAGCAGGTCCATTTAAGTCTGATGCTTACAGATACTAATCTTTAGTTGAAAGTAAAATGAGTAACTAGTTCTATCTAGTTTCTACAATAGATTGAAAATTCCCCTAGCCGTTCCCGAGTAATCAGGAGCGGCTTTTTTATGTAATTTTATGTACCTTTAAAGTCATTGCTTTTACCCCTAGAATAAGCAAGCTATTTTCAATTTTCATATGTATTCATTACATTAAACAATTACAATAAAACAATTTTGTATGAAACTGAACAAGATTTTAACCATAGCACTAACCGCTACCTTAATGATGGGTGGAATTTCAACTGCAAATGCTCAAACCATTAGTATTATCCCAGAGCCTTATCAAATGACTAAAGGCACAGGTACTTATACCCTTCCAAAATCAATTGCTATTAATGCACCAAGTTCGGCTAACGCCATTTCCGATCTCATGGCAGGAAAATTAAGAACCGCCACAGGACGTGTAGTTTATTTTACAAAGAACAAACCAAGCATTGATTTGCAAGTAGTGAATGATGTCAATTTAGGTAGCGAAGGTTATAGCTTAGACATCAATGAAAAAGGCATTCAAATAAAAGCCAATGCGAATGCAGGATTATTTTTTGGATGGCAAACAGTGATGCAATTATTACCATCAGCAGTTTATGCAAATAGTTTACAAGCAAATACCAATTGGACTTTACCTTATGTATCTATCATTGACAAGCCCCGCTTTAGTTGGAGAGGCATGATGCTCGATGTTAGTAGACATTTTTTCAGCAAAGCAGATGTGAAAACATTTATTGATGATATGGCGCGTTATAAATACAACCGCTTTCATTGGCATTTAACCGATGACCAAGGATGGAGAATTGAAATTAAATCTCTTCCTAAATTAACCAGCGTAGGTGCTTGGAGAGCAGATCGTAAAGGTAAGTGGATGAATATTACTACCCCTGCCATTGACGAACCTAAAACATATGGCGGCTTTTATACACAAGAAGATATTAAAGAAGTAGTAGCTTATGCAAAAGCAAGATTTATTGAAGTGATTCCAGAAGTAGATGTGCCTGGTCATAGCTTAGCCATGAATACAGCTTATCCTTTTTTAAGTACCACACCTAATTATCCCTTCCAAGTAAATGCAGGCGATGAGTTTATGGATTGGGAAGGATTAAACGGACATGTGACTGCTGAAATTGATAACTCATTAGACCCTTCTAATGAAACAGTGTATGAATACTTAGATAAAATTTTTGGAGAGATTGCTCCCCTATTTCCTTTTGAATACATTCATATGGGTGGTGATGAAAATGCAAAAAACAATTGGGAGAAATCTCCCAATGTACAAGCGCTTATGAAAAAAGAAGGCTTGAAAGATATGAATGAAGTACAAAGTTATTTTGTGCGTAGAGTACAAAAAATAATTAATAGCAAAGGAAAGAAAATGATGGGTTGGGATGAAATATTAGAAGGTGGCTTATCGGGCGATGCAACTGTAATGAGTTGGAGAGGTGTAAAAGGGGGAATTGAAGCTGCTAAACAAGGGCATCAAGTAGTAATGTCTCCTAACGACTACAACTATATCGATTAGTTAATAGCTGAAGATTAAAAAAGTGAAGAAGAATTTTAATTAGATGACATAAATGTAAGTCTGTCCTCTTTTTACAGTTTTTAGCTTTAAAAAAATGATTCATAACTGTTGGGTGACCCAGAGTTTTAACTCAAAACTCCTTACTTACCATAAAAT
>CAITGN010000172.1:0-4612 GCA_903891965.1 uncultured Bacteroidota bacterium | reverse complement strand
TGTATAGGATCGATTGAAGAATTAACCAAAGGATTTTTAGCTGCTAAAGAAAAAGGATTCAACAAAGATGTGAATTTAAAAATAGTGGATGGTAAATTAGATGTGGATTTACATAAACCTTATGTAGATCAAATTGAACTTCTAAGTGCAAGTGGCCAAGCTATGAAACGTGTGTCTGATTTAGTAGACGTATGGTTTGATTCTGGCGCCATGCCTTATGCGCAGTGGCATTATCCTTTTGAGAATAAAGATTTAATAGATAAAGGACAAGCCTTCCCAGCCGATTTTATTTGCGAAGGCGTAGACCAAACACGTGGATGGTTTTATACTTTACATACCTTGGGTGTACTGCTGTTTGATAGCGTAGCTTACAAGGCTGTGATGAGTAATGGCTTAGTCTTGGATAAGAATGGCAATAAGATGAGTAAGCGACTTGGCAATGTTGTGAACCCTTTTGAAACCATTGAAAAATATGGTGCGGATGCAACACGATGGTATTTAGTGACCAATGCATCTCCATGGGATAATTTAAAATTTGACATGTCTGGTATACAAGAAGTACAAAGAAAATTCTTTGGTACTTTATACAATACCTATCAATTTTTTGTTTTGTATGCCAATGTAGATAATTTCCATTTTGAACAAGAAACTATTGCTTTAGACCAAAGACCAGAGATTGATCGTTGGATCATTTCTTCTTTACATACATTAGTACAAACTGTTACTACTTCAATGGATGATTTTGAGCCCACCACTGCAGGTCGTGCTATTGAAACTTTTGTAGACGAGCATTTAAGTAACTGGTATGTGAGATTATGTCGCAGACGTTTTTGGAAAGGTACTTATACCCAAGATAAAATTGCAGCTTATCAAACCTTATACGAGTGTATTGAAACCATTACAAAATTAATGGCACCTATTGCGCCATTTTTCTGTGATCAAGTTTTTAGAAATTTAAATAGTGTTACTAAAAAACATAATTATAGTTCTATTCATCATGCTCCTTTTCCTATTGCCGATAGTACAAAAATTGATACTGCTTTAGAGACAAGAATGCAAATGGCACAGGATATTTGTTCATTGGTTTTATCTATACGTAAAAAAATGAATATCAAAGTGCGTCAGCCTTTGCAAAAGATACTCATTCCTGTTTTAGATCCAGCTACGAAAACGGCCATTGAATTAATGGAAGAATTAATACTTGCCGAGGTAAACGTTAAAGAAATTAATTATATAACTGAGACCGAAGGGGTGATTAGCAAAAAGGTAAAAGCCAATTTCAAATTATTGGGTGCTAAGTTGGGTACCAAAATGAAACAAGCATCGGCAGTCATTGCCAATTTATCTCAGGCTCAAATTACGAGTTTGGAAAAAGAGGGAAAATTGGCTTTAGACATCGAAGGAGAGACTATAGACTTGCTAATCAATGAGGTAGATATTATAGCAGAAGATATACCTGGCTGGAGCGTAGCTGTCAAAAATGCCCTTACGGTGGCCTTGGATATTACCATTAGCCCCGAGTTATTGAAGGAAGGACATGCCCGTGAGCTCGTAAATAGGGTCCAAAACATCAGAAAAGAGAGCAATTTTGAGCTTACAGACAAGATTTTGCTTGAAATTGAGGATAATACAGACTTGAAGGAGTCCATTATTCAATTTTCGGACTATATTTGCCGCGAAATTCTCGCAGTCCAAATAGACTTCGTGCCGGCCTTGAAAGAGGGGGTAGAAGTTGACATAAATGATCACAAATTAAGAATTTCAGTTAGACAAAAAGGATAAATATGCCTACAAAAAAACCAGCACCTAAAAAGGCGGCCCCTGCTAAAAAAGCAGCTCCTAAAAAAGCGGCACCCGTAAAAAAGGCTGCTCCTGCTAAAAAAGCAGCTCCTGCAAAAAAGGCAGCACCCAAAAAAGCAGTTCCTGCTAAAAAGGTAGCGCCTAAAAAAGCAGCTCCTGCTAAAAAGGTAGCGCCTAAAAAAGCGGCACCTGTTAAAAAGGTGGTTCCTAAAAAAGCAGCCCCTGTAAAAAAACCGGTACCCGTTAAAGCACCTTTAAAAAAAGCAACTCCTATTAAAGCCCCTATAAAAAAAGCAGTTCCTGTAAAGGCGCCAGCAAAACCAATCGTTAAACCTGTCGCTAAGCCAGTTGAAAAATATGTTCCTCCTGCAAAACCTGTTCCTAAAATTCCAACGCCTCCGGTAAAGCCAGTGCGTAAAGTAGCAGAACCTATAAAGGATATTAAGGTTCCAAAAATTGGTGCTAAAAGTAGTGTACCTTATCAACCAGGTTATGTTCCAATGGAAAGAAGAAAAGAAGTTGAAAGATCTACGGAGACTTTAGTAAAATATTCTGATGCTGAATTAAAAGAGTTCAAAGATTTAATTTCTAAGAAATTAGATGCTGCTAAAAAAGAACTAGTATACTTACAAGGTATTATTACACGCAAGGATGAATTAGGTGGAGATAATGACGATGCTAGATACATGACCATGGAAGATGGTAGTGTTAGCATGGAAAGAGAGCAGTTAGGTCAAATGGCTTCTAGACAAATTACTTTTATAGACCATTTAGAGAAAGCCTTAATGCGTATCGAAAACAAAACCTATGGTATTTGTAGAGTAACAGGCCGTTTAATAGACAAAGCCCGTTTACGTGCTGTGCCTCATGCTACTTTAAGCTTAGAAGCAAAATTGGGTTATGTAAAAAATAGCAGCGATCAATAGAAGATAAAACATTCAGTTGTTCTATATAAAAAACCCGATAAATTTTATCGGGTTTTTTTATAAATATTATTTTTAAAACTTTTGTACTTGTTTTAATTTTTACTTATTTGACTTCTTGCATTTCAATTAGCTTGCGGTAATATCCGTTCTGCGCAATCAGTTCATCGTGATTCCCTCTTTCAACAATATCTCCTTTTTGTAGAACAATAATTTCATCTGCGTGACGAATGGTAGAGAGTCTGTGTGCAATGACAATAGAGGTTCTGTTTTGCATCATATTATTAATGGCTTCTTGTACTAATTTCTCACTTTCTGTATCTAGTGCAGATGTAGCTTCATCTAAAATTAAAATAAGAGGGTTCTTTAATACTGCTCTAGCAATGGTTAAGCGCTGACGCTCGCCACCACTTAGTTTGCTACCTCTATCACCAATCATGCTTTGAAAGCCACCTTCTTTTTTAATAATAAAATCATAAGCGTTGGCAATTTTAGCAGCTTCGATAATTTCAGCCTCCGTTGCATTTGGTTTGCCTAATGCAATGTTGGCTGCGATGGTATCATTGAATAAAATAGGCTCTTGGGTAACAATGCTTATTAAACTTCTTAAACTATGTAAACTATAGTCTTTAATATTTTTTCCATCAATATATAAATTACCAGCACTTACATCATGAAAGCGCGGAATTAAATCGGCCAAGGTACTTTTACCTGCACCAGAAGAACCCACAAGTGCAACCGATTTTCCTTTTTGAATTGTAAGGTTAATATTTTTTAATATGGAACTGTCTTGGTATAAGAATTGAACATTATCAAATTGAATAGACTGCTTAAATTCAGTAATTTGAATGGGGTTAGTAGGCTCTTCCACTGTTAAAGGCGCTTCTAAAATTTCATTTAACCTATCCAAGGTGGCATTACCTCTTGTCACGTTGTAAGCGGCTTGAGATAAGGCTTTGGAAGGGTTTATTATTTGAGAGAACAAAGCTACATAAGCAATAAAGGAACCGCCATTCAATATTTCACCACTTAAAACCAATTGACCTCCAAACCATAATACTCCACATAAAATTATTACACCTAAGGTTTCAGAAATAGGTGAGGCTAAGTCTCGTCTATTCAGTATTTTATTTTTGATATGGAAAATCTCATCCACCATCCCAAAAAATTGTTTTTTCACTCTACCTTCTGCATTAAAGGCTTTGATAATTCTTAAGCCTGTTAATGTTTCTTCCATCTGAGATAAAATCTCACCCCATTTTACTTGGGCTTTATTGGTATGTTTTTTCAAACTCCTGCCAATGCGTCCTACAATGAGTCCTGCAAGAGGCAATAAAATAAAAACAAACAAAGTAAGTTTTGCACTTATAATAAATAAGAAAATAAGTATGCCAATAATATTTAAAGGCTCCTTAATTAAACCTTCTAGTGCACCAATCACAGAATTTTCTAATTCAGTGATATCGTTAGAGGATCTGCTTAAGATATCTCCTTTGCGTTGTTCGGTAAAATAGCCAATAGGTAATTGTAATATTTTTTCATATAAGAGTCTGGAATATTTACGTGTTACTCCATTTCTTATAGGGGCTAAAAAATAATAAGATAAATAAAGAAAGAGATTCTTTAAGAAAATGGTAATGACAATTGCTAAACAAATCCAGCCTAGGGCAGTTACTTTTCCATGCTGTGCTATGCTGTTTTGTAAAAAGCCATAAATGATTTCTTTGATATTCGCAGACCCGTTAGCTGAGCTTGCGGTTTTGACAACACCTGTTAATTCGCTGCTTCCAAATATAAGGTCCATAAAGGGCATGAGCATACCCAAGGAAAACAAGCCAAAGACTATAGATAAGGTAATAAATAGGCTATACCAAGCCATATAGGCCTTG
>CAITGN010000171.1:0-2715 GCA_903891965.1 uncultured Bacteroidota bacterium | reverse complement strand
TGACATTCAGGATGTGGGCACTCGTTTTTATACTTATATTTCTTCTTTGCAATATTTTATGGAAGCTGCTAAAGAAAATAATAAACCGCTTATTATTTTAGACAGACCCAACCCCAATGGACATTATGTAGATGGTCCCGTACTTGAAAAAACTTTTGCAAGTTTTGTGGGGAAAAATACGGTACCCATTGTATATGGGATGACCATTGGAGAATATGCCAGCATGCTGAAAGGAGAGCATTGGATAAAAAACAGCCACGTCAAAAAATTTTCACTAACCATTGTATCTTGTAAAAATTATGACCATACCAGCTTATACACCTTTAACATTGCTCCTTCACCCAATCTGACAAGTATGAATGCCATTTATTGGTATCCAACTACTTGTTTGATAGAAGGAACTATTTTAAGTGAGGGAAGAGGTACGGATCATGCTTTTGAGTACATAGGTCATCCATTGGTCTCTAACAAAGGATTTGAATTTACACCTACCTCAAAAAAGGGAGCTCAAGACCCTAAATTAAAAAATCAAATTTGTTATGGTTGGGATTTATCTCAAATAAAAGCGCCAACAAATAAAATTAACCTTGGATTGATTATCGAAATGTATGATTCATTTCCAAAAAGAGATTCTTTTTTTATCGCCTCTGGAGCAGACAATGAAAAGAAATACTATTTTAATAAACTTGCTGGCAATGCTAGCTTGATGGAACAAATTCAATCCGGTCTTTCCGAGAATACAATCCGAGCTAGTTGGCAAAAGGGAATTCTTAGATTTAAAAAAATAAGAAAGAAATATTTATTGTATAAAGATTTTGAATAAGCAAATAATACGCTAGAAATTTTCACCTATAAAAAAGGTCCTCTTCATCAGAGGACCTTTTTTTATGCGTATATTTTAACGTAGTTTTTTAGTTAAGCACTATTTAAAAATATTTCTTACAATGAAAAACTATTAATTCCCAATAATAGGTATCATTAATTTATGTACCGCTTCATTTAAGGCTTTGACACCTTCTTTTTTAATTGCTTCATATGTCTTTAATTGCTCATCGGCTTGTGCTTTTAAATCAGCATAGGTTTCTCTTACTTGTTTAGTAGGTGCTACATAGCCTGCTGCTGCAGATTCAAATACACCAGACAATTTATCATCTAAACGTATAGGGAAGTTTAAAACATCCTGCCCGCTCTTCGCCTTGGTTTGATGTAAAGCTTCTTCAATTGTTTTAAGACTAGCTAATAATGCTTCACTTTGCTTTTGGAAACTAGAATCCTTGGTTTTCTTTTGTAAGACTTGCACTTGGCCACGAATTTCTTTAATACCTTTTAAAGCTTTCATGATCGAATTAAAACTAGAAGCAACTTCTAATAAGAATTGCTCCTGCGCTTTTAAATCGGCATTAGATACTTTATAATTAGGATCGGCAATCAATTCGAAAGGATAAGTCACTGAATCTTTATCAATACTTACTTTAGCAAAGTACTTACCAGGCGCTGCCAATACCGGGCTTGTCGTGCCATTCCAGAATATTAAATCTTCAGAAGGCTTCTCTATTTCTTTATGGTACAAATTCCAAGTAAATTGTTGCAATCCGCTTTCTACTACAATTGCTGATTTATCCTTGCCCGTTTCTTTAGAACTAAAATGTCTAACTAATTTTTTATTCTCGTCTAAAATATCAATTTGAACAGTAGTGCTATCGCTTGCATCCTTCAACCAATAATTAATGACTACTCCTTTTGGAGGATTCGTACCCACATTCGCTGGTATACTTGCTTTGGCACCACGATTACGACGTCCCCCCATTTGAGGTGGCACACGATAGGCATTCGCCACAGGGAATACTTTTGAAGATGTGGCATTGCTTGCTTGATAATTTTCAATAAAAGATAAGTCATCTAAAATATATAAACTTCTACCTTGTGTACCCAAAATTAAATTATTATCTCTAATTAATAAATCGGTGATAGGTGTAACCGGTAAATTTAATTGTAAAGGCTCCCAAGATTTTCCATCATTGATAGAAACGTACAATCCATATTCAGTACCTGCAAACAAAACACCCGCTTTTCTTGGACTAGCTACTATGGCTCTTGTGAAATGCATAGGATTAATCCCAGTGGTGATTTTTTCCCAAGATTCACCGTAGTCATGTGTTACATATAAATAAGGTGCATAATCATCTAATTTATAACGCGTTCCTGCAAAATAAGCTGTTCCTTTTCTGATAGGATCTACTTCTACTCTATTCCACATCATCCATTGTGGAATATCTTTAGGTGTTACATTTTTCCAAGTAGCACCCCCATCTTTACTTACATTAATTAAACCATCATCACTTCCTGTCCATAATAAGTCTTTCTCTAATGGAGATTCAGCTGCTGTAAAAATGGTACAATAATATTCTACGCTTGTATTGTCTTGTGTAATGGGACCTCCAGAGCTTTTTTGACGACTCTTGTCATTAGTTGTTAAGTCAGGAGATAACATATTCCAACTTGCTCCTTCATTTTCTGTGGCAAATAAATGATTACCTGCTGTATACAATTTTTTAGGATTGTGTGGAGAAAAGTAAATTGGATGATTCCATTGAAAACGATATTTCATGGCTTCTGCACCAGCACCCATTGGATTGTCAGGCCAAACATTAATAACTCGATTCTCCCCTGTTTTATGATCGTATCTCGTAATTAAACCGCCATAAGATCCGCCAT